>DKOD01000045.1:23834-37017 GCA_002469865.1 Alphaproteobacteria bacterium UBA7371
GTTTGTGGTTTTGGTGATGTTGGCAAGGGTTCTGCAGAAAGTTTGCGCTCCCAAGGCGCCCGCGTGGTGGTGACCGAGATTGATCCCATTTGCGCCTTGCAAGCCGCCATGGAAGGTTATGAGGTTCGGACCATGGAAGAGGTTGCCAGTAAGGGCGACATATTCGTGACCGCCACGGGCAATAAGGACGTCATCACCATCGACCATATGCGGGAGATGAAAGACATGGCCATTGTCTGCAATATTGGTCACTTTGATTCAGAAATTCAAATCTCATCCCTGCGCAACCACAAATGGACCAACATTAAGCCCCAGGTTGATCAGGTCGAATTCCCTGATGGCAAGCGTTTGATTGTTTTGTCTGAGGGTCGTTTGGTCAATCTTGGTAACGCCACCGGCCACCCAAGCTTTGTGATGTCGGCATCTTTTACCAACCAGGTCCTGGCCCAAATTGAGCTTTGGAACCATGCTGATCGTTATGAGCGTAAGGTATACACCCTGCCCAAGCATCTCGATGAGAAGGTTGCCATGCTGCATCTGGAAAAACTTGGGGTGTCGCTTACCAAACTGAGCGATGATCAAGCCAGTTATTTGGGGCTCAATATTGCTGGCCCATTTAAGCCGGACCAATACCGATATTGATGGGCAATAAGGAGGGCGGCATTCTAAGGCGTGACCAGCTTGATGAACAAGCTGTTGCGCGGTTGGGCGCCCTCCTTTCCTCCAGCCTTCAGCCTGGAGATTTGATCACGCTTTCTGGAACATTGGGTGTTGGCAAGTCGGTCATGGCCCGTGCCATCCTTCGTGGTCTAAAGGTGCTTGATGATATTCCAAGCCCAACATTCACCCTTGTACAACATTATCCCCATGCCATGATTCCTGCCCATCATGCGGATCTTTACCGTCTCCAAGGCGGTGACGATGTTCTCGAGCTGGGGTTGGAGGAATGCCTTCAAGAAGGTATTTTGCTTGTCGAATGGCCGGAGCGTTTGGGCAACATCAATGCCATAAGCAGGTTGGACATCCGCCTTGAAAGTGCCGGTGACGACATGCGTCACGTGGTGGCCATGGCCCAAGGTTCCATCACACAGCGTTTGGGTTCTTGGCCTGATCTTGGGTAATGATGCCTGGTTAAGAAAGAAAATCCATGGCCAATCGGTGTGGGCTTGTCTTACATTCTGACCGTAACCATTGGCGGCTGAGGTTTGTTCTGACGATGAACATTTCTGACATCGATGATTTTGTCGCGCTCCATGCTGGGTCTGATGCCCATATGGAACCCCTTGATGGGGATGCATCATCCCGCAAATATCTTCGCGTTGTTGGTGATAAGCCTTTTATCTTGATGCTTTTGCCCGAGGGCGAAACGGCCCATCATCAAAAACGCCTTGGCTTGATGCTTCAAGAGGCAGGCCTTACTGCCCCCTTGGTCCGAGGAATCTCCGATGATGGCCGGATGATGATCATGGAGGATTTTGGTTCCGACCGAATGAAGGAACAGCTGGAACAAAACCCGAGGGATGAGAGAAGCATCTATCAGGCGGCCTTGAAAGCCATTCCTGCCCTGCATCCCATATCCCAACTCGGGCTAGATCCCTATGACTTGGCCGTCTACCGACGCGAAACAGAATTGTTGATCGATTGGTATTTGCCTGCCCAGAATATCCCCATTAGCCAAGGCATGGTGGGAGAATTTACCGCCGCCTGTGACCCAATATTTTGGACCTTGAGCAGGGTGGAAAAGGTGTTCGTCCATCGCGATTACCATGCCGAAAATCTGTTTTTCCTGCCCACCCGTCAAACACCGCAAAACATTGGCATGATTGACTTTCAAGATGCCCTATCAGGCCATCCCATCTATGACCTCATGTCGCTTGTCACCGATGCCCGCCGTGATGTGGATCCTGTTATCGCCCGTCAATTGGTGGAAGATTATCGGGCACAGATTGGTTGGGATAGGGAAGTATTTGCGGCCCATTACGCCATGCTTTCCTTTCAGCGTAATGCCAAAATTCTGGGTATTTTTGTCCGCCTCGCGCAACGTGACCAGAAACCCCGATATTTGGAATTGCTGCCAAGGGTGGGTCATTTTGTGGTTGAGGCGCTGGCGCATGAAGGCTTGGGGGATCTGCGCCAATGGTTTGATGATTACGTGGATGATTGGCAGGGACGCCTCACGGCGCCATTGTCCCTATGAGCCGTGTGGTGATGATCCTGGCTGCGGGTCTTGGCACCCGCATGAAGCCGCTCACCGATATGCGGCCAAAGCCCTTGATCAAGGTGGCTGGAAAGACCCTTTTGGAACATGTCTTGGAGCGTGTGGAAGAATTGGCCCCGAGCCGTATCATTATTAATATTCATGCCCATGCGCCTATGATGCGGTCTTTCGTGAAGCAGAGGTCCGATCCTCGGATATTGGTCAGTGACGAAACGGACCAATTGCTGGATTCCGGTGGCGGCATGGCGCAAGCCTTTGATCTGCATGATGAGCGGGAGATGATTTGTCTCAATGGGGATATTTTTTGGCCCCGTGGGGCTTCTTCCTCCCTTGGTCGTTTGCTGAAGGTCCATGACCAACATGACGGACCGGCAAGTTTGTTGCTCGGTGCTGCCAGCCAGGGGACAGGTTATGATGGCCCAGGAGACTTCACACTCAATGCACGCGGCATCATTGGTAGGCCAAATCATGGGCCAAATCCTTTTGTGTTTTTAGGCGCGCAGATCTTGCCCCGCGCCCCATTTGCGCAGAGATCAGGTGAGACATTTTCCGTGCGTGAGATATGGCAGCCATGGCTTGATGAAGGCGTGATGCATGGTCTGCGTCATGATGGTTTATGGTGCCATGTGGGAAGTCCAAGGGCTATTGAAGAAGCCGAAAGGGCCCTTAAACGCTATGGCAGCTGAGATTCCAGCATTCGCCCATCTGGCCCCCGGTCAAGACCCAGCCGAATTGGTGTGTGGTTGGGTGGAAAGGCATTTAAACCTAGGCCATGACATCCAGGACCTCACCATCATGGCATCATCGGTGCGGCTTTTAAGCCACCTGCGCAAAGAGTTAAGCCGTCAACGCCGTGGGTTTCTGCCCGAAATCCTGGTGGTTGATGAGCGCATGGAAGCCGAGGAGGACGGCGATGGTTTGGTGGATGCGTTCTCCTGGCTCATGGAGGTTCTGGCGATTTCGGCCAGTGATTATCCCCATATTCCCCATAGCGTGCAGGCAAGAACAAAGCTAGCCGACGACATGCTGACCATTTTCGATGAATGGATCAGCGATGATGTGGCCAAACCGCGCCTTACCGATGGCCAATTGCTGCCAGGACGCATTGCCAAGCATGCCTCTTTCCTTGTGGAGATCTATGGCCAATTTCGGGGGATGCTCATGGCCGGGCAAATGCGCTATCCTTCATGGTCCCGCCATCTGGCCTTAGCGGCGCGGGCTCAAGCCCTTTGCGGGCCAACCTTATTGGTTGGTTCAACTGGCTCCATGGCCAGCATGCGTCTGTTGATGAAGGCAGTCCTGGCCCATGACCAAGGGTCTGTGCTTTTGCCGCCGCGTTTTGGTCGTGATGATGATCTCCATGACCCCCAACATCCCGATCAAGTTTTTGCCCCTTTGCTGAAGGAATTGGCACCCCTTCAGCCGGCTAATTTGGCCAAGGCCGATGGCCGCACATTATTGATGAAGGCAATCTTTGACACAGCCAACAAATTTGGCTGGGATGCGCCACCTTCCGCTGAGGCCTTTGAAGGCCTGAGTCTCACAAAGCTTGATAATGCTGCTGAATTGCCGGGCCTTATTTTGGCGGCCTTGGAAGATGCCCGGGCCATGGGCCAAGAATTATGTGTTATTTCGCCGGATGCAAGAATGTTGCGCCATGCCCATGATGTCTTGATGGACCATCATGTCCGGGTGGATTCGGGCATGGCCCAGCCCTTGGTGAGCCATCCCCCCATGGCGCTTAGGCTCAATATTTTGGGCCTCTTGGCTGGTGACAACATGCCAGTACGTCTTGCGGTCTTGCTGCGAGATGGGGTTCGGGTTGGGTTTTTTGACGAAGAATTGCCAGCCCAAGCCGATAAGCTGCTGCGTCGTCCCAACATGGGTTGGCGCCCTGGGCAATGGATCCAGGCCTTGGCCCAAGAATTGACCCCAAGCCCCTTTGATGGGCTGGCGCAGATATTGCTCACCCATCTTGCGGCACCACCGCAGCATCTGGCGAAGGCCATGGAGGTGGTCGAAGAAATTTCTGTCGGGTTGGGAATGCAAGAATTGGGTATGTGGGGCGCCAGCAATTTTCCCAAGCTCAACATCACCCATTGGGCCGAAGCCCATCAACATGGTCTTGCCCATGCATCAAGATTGTCCATGCCGCCATTGCCAGCCCGGTCCAATATCGAGGTGCGGCTGATGGGAAGCATTGCTGCGCGTGCATCTTTTAAAGGTTTGTTTTTGGTCCTGGGTCTTGAGGAAGGATCCTGGCCATCGGTAGAGGCAAGCCGTGGGGGATTAAGCACGGCCATCCGCAAAAAATTACATCTCAAACAGGCCGAATGGCGTCTTGGCTTGCAAGCCCATGATTTGGCCAATTTGTTGGTTAAGCCCCATGTTCATTTGGTAACAATTGCAGAAAAAGCAGCCCAGCCTCAGATCTCCAGCCGCTATGTCCAACGTCTGCAGGCCATTGCGGAATTGGCCAAGGTGAAACTTCCCGACCTGCGGCCACGTGCATTGGCGACCCAAATGGCCATGGAACAGCGCCAGCGCATGGATTTGCGCGCCCAACCTGCCAAGCCACCCATGCCAAGGCCAGATCTCGCGCGAAGACCCAGATCACTGTCGATCACACAATTAGAACATTGGATCCGTGATCCCTACCGTATCTATGTCCGCATGGTGTTGGGTTTGCAGGAATGGGATGCCCATGGCCGTGGATGGGACGCCCGGGATTCCGGCCAGCTTATTCATGATGGGCTTGAGGCCCTGGCTCAGGGGGCCCGCATGGAAGATGTGCTGGTTCAGTCCGATGCACGTTTGGCCCGAATGATCAGGGGTCATGCACGGCGCCATGTTGTCCGGGGCCATTTGGCCCATATCCTCCAGGCGGCTGACGCTGCAGGCTTATGGCGTGGCGATTGGACCATTGACGCGCTTGAAGAAACGCTTGAGGCCGTCATGGAGGTTGAGGGTCATGAATTGCGCATCCATGGCCGTGCCGACCGTCTTGACCGTCGCCAAGGTCTTCTTCGCGTGCTTGATTACAAAACCGGAGCCCTGCCCAGCAAAAAACAGGTGGGCACCCATATGGCCCCCCAATTAACCGCCACGGCATGGATTCTCTCCCAGTCAGGCGAACAGGTCGCCGAGCTTGCCTATGTTCAGCTATCCGAAGACCGATTGAAAAACACCTTCTTAATGGAGGTGGGCGATGGTGATGTGGCGGATTTGTTGGCCAGTTTCGAAGCCCGCATGAAAAAGCGCATCATGCAATTTGCCGACCCAACATTGGCCTACACATCCAGGCTTTCGCCTAAGAACGACAAATTATTTGGTGACCTCACCGAACAATTGGCAAGGACCCTGGAATGGGTGGCGGAGGAAGATTGATGGGCAAAAAATTTCCACCATTGCCTGTCCAGCGCGAGGCTGCTGATCCGTCTTTGTCGGTGTTTGTGACCGCCAATGCTGGTTCAGGAAAGACCACGGTGTTGGTTGATCGGATTTTGCGTTTGCTGATTGAGGGCGCCACACCAGCCAATATCCAATGCTTAACCTTCACCAGGGCCGCGGCGGTGGAAATGACCGAGCGCCTGCGTGACCGTTTGCGGCAGATGGCCATCATGGGGTCTGACGATCTTGCCGAGGAAATCCAACGTCTTTGTGGACGGCCGGCCAAAGACGACGAGACCATTCGGGCCCGAGGGTTGTTTGTGACCATTCTCGAGCAACCAGGCCCAAGATTGGAAACTATCCATGCTTTTGCCGAACGTTTGTTGAGTTTGTTTCCTGAAGAAGCAGGCCTCCCTGCAGGCGCAAGGCTTGCAGATGACAATGATTTGGCAGCGCTTGAGCCTTTGGTGGAAGATGCGTTGTTTGCCCATCTTGGGCAGATGGAGGATGGGCTTCAGCATTTTTCGATGCTGGAGGCGCGTCATGGAGCCAACAACCTTTTGGCCATGATTGCACGCATGACCCCTGATCGGGCCATGCAAATGGTTTTGCCCCCATTGGGGGCAGATGATGAGGGCCGTTTTTCCGAGGATATGCGTTTGTTATTGCGTGAGATGAGGGGGCAAAACAGTGCCACCATCAGCAAATGGCTGCCGAGTTTGGAATCCTATTTGGAAGGAAGGTTGGAATTTGTGGGTCTGGCCTCATTCTTTCTCACGGCCAGCGGAAGTCTGCGCAAATCTTTGCTCAAAGATCTTAATCATCTTTTTCACCCCCTGCAGGAATCCTTTGTAAACATACTGGACGGACGGGAATTGCAACGCATCACAAGTGAGCATGAAGCCCTCAGAAAACTCGGTTTGCTGCGCTTTCATTTGCGCAGCCAAATAAAGCATGACCATGGGTTGATGGAATTTGATGACCTTATTCAATCGGCCAAAGGTCTTTTGGGGATGAGTGAGGCCAGGGATTACGTGGCCTTTATGCTTGATGCGCGTATTGAGCATTTGCTGGTCGATGAGGCCCAGGATACAGGGCCTGACTCCTGGGGCATCATCAATATTTTGCTTGGCAATATGTTGGAAGAAATGGAGGGCCGCTCAAGCTTTGTGGTGGGTGATGTCAAGCAATCTATTTATGGCTTTCAAGGGGCCATGCCGTCATTGATGCTGCAGGTCCGTGATGATTTCATGGAGCAAATGAAGGCCCGAAACCTCAAGGCCAAGAGCCTGCCCATGCCAATATCTTTCAGGTCCGCAGGGGCCATTTTGTCTTTTGTTGACAGGCTCTTTTGCCATTTGGACGACATGGCCCGTGTGGCTGGCCCTGGCGGCGAGGTTGGTCATGAGGCATTTCAGGATGCATATGGCCGCGTGGATCTTTGGCCCTTGCCCGAATTGCCTGAAGATGCCGAACTTGACCCTTGGGAAGACCCGGTTAACCGCTATGGCAGGGCCTCGCCTTCGGTGATCCTGGCAGAATCCATGGCCGATTGGTTGCAGGCCCAACTTGCCACCGACAGACCTGAATGCGGCGGGGGACGGTTGCGGCCAAAAGATGTTTTCCTGCTGTTTCGTAAGCGCGGTGCCCTATTTCAAGAAATGTCCAGGGCACTACGCCAACATTGTGTCCCCTGCAGCGGTGGTGACCGGCTTATTTTGGCGGACCAATTATTGACCTTGGATGTTATTGCCTTGCTGCGCTGGATGGTAACACCCCATGACGACATGCGCCTCGCCGTTATCATGCGTTCATCCCTGTTGGGTTTTGATGAGGCGATGCTGGAGCAGATTGTGCTTGGGGCTTCCGATGAAGGAAGTTCTTTATGGGGCTATCTGCAAAGGCGTCATGGCGACTTAGCAAAGCCACTTGTCCATTTGCTGGCCGAAGCACATGTCTTCGGCGATGGCCATGGGGTGGTGAACATGCTGCGGGCCAGGGAACATGAGGCCGTGGTGGCCAATCGCTATGGACGCCCAGAATTGCTCACCTTGGAATTGATCATTGATAGGCTGACCGAAGCACAAGCCATGGGGTTAAGCGATGGCTTAAGCCTTTCCCAAGCCTTGGCCCAGGACAAGACCGATATTAAGCGGGAATTGGGTGCCGATGAGGATGTCGTCCGCTTGACGACCATCCATGGCGCCAAGGGCCTTGAGGCCCGTTTGGTGGTTGTGATGGACGCAACGGCAAAGCCACAATCACGCACTTCATTAGGCCTCATGGAAGCTGCCGAAGGGCGGCTTATCTACGCCCATCAACCAACATCCTTGCCCCTTCCTTCTGCATTGGCTTCACAGCGTGAGGCCCGGGCGGAGGAGAGCCTGGCTGAAGATTTGCGTCTCTTTTACGTCGCATGCACCCGGGCTTCCAGCCAATTAATTCTTGCTGGGCCCGGCCGAAAAAGACCAAACCTGCCCGAGGTCACCTTTGACGAAGATAGCTGGTATGGCCGGGCCCAGGCTGCCCTTGATGGTTTGGGGGCGCTCAGGGGTGATGATGGCCGTGTAACATTTGCTAAAGGGTTGGCAAATCTTGAGGCGGAACCAACAGCGAACAAATCCGTCGCAATGCCTGACATAAGCCTGCCTGAGTTTGGCCACGGACCATGGCTGGTGGATGTTGCAGAAAATGCCCAAGCACAGCGCGGCACAAGGCTCCATCAGATCGTCCAAAAGGCCATGACCGACATGGCAACACCCGATGAGTTTGAGCCTGCATTGGCATGGTTTTTTAACGAGGCGGGCGAGCGGGGTTGGTTAAAACTTTCTTGGCAGGCAGAGGTTGCGCTTGGGGATGGGCAGGGAAATTTGCGGTTCATTGACCTCTTGCACAGATCCAAGGATAGCGAGGCCTTGTTGCTCGAAATCAAGACCGGTAGCCCCCGGGAGGAACATGTGAGCCAGCTCAAAGATTATTTGGAATTGGTGGGGCCCTCTGCCAAAGGCTATTTATGTTACCTGGATCAGCAAGAGGTGGTTGCCCTCGGGCCATAACCATATATCATGGGGGATGAAGGGCGTGATTTGCCCACCAGATGTTGAGGAAAAAAATGGCTACGATAAAGGTCTCTGACGATAGTTTTGAACAAGATGTGCTCAAGGCAGATACGCCGGTTGTGGTGGATTTTTGGGCCGAATGGTGTGGTCCATGCAAGCAGATTGCGCCAGCCTTGGAAGAGCTTTCTGCCGAATTTGATGGCAAGGTGAAGGTCGTCAAAATCAATATTGATGAAAACCCCAACACCCCGTCGCAATATGGCGTGCGCGGCATTCCGACCTTGATGATTTTTAAAGATGGCAATGTGGCGGCCACCAAAGTGGGCGCGCTTCCTAAGGGCCGGATTTCCGAATGGATTTCTCAAAGCGTCTGATCAGCCAATCCTTTTGAGGATAAGGCCGGACAAATAAAGAGAACCGCAGAGCACCAATGGTGTCTGCGGTTTTTCTTTTTGCACAAGGCGCACCGCTTCCTCCCAATGGGCAAGCTTGCGGTTGGGAACATGGTGGGCCATGTCATTGACGGGCAAACCAACATCGGCAGGAACTTGGATGAGTTGGTCGAGATAAGGGGCCACATGGGCCAAATAGCCTGGGGCATCCTTATGGGGTTGTAGCCCAAGGATCATTGCGCAGTTTCCACCAAGACTGTTCATGTGATTGGCCATCACCCTGCCAGCATCTTCATTATGGCCACAATCCAACAACACATGGGGAAATGTTGTCCCAAGCTTTTCGTTGCATGACTTGGTGATATCCTGGAGCCTTGCTGGCCAATGGGTGTTGGCAAGGCCGGCTTGCAATATGGCTGGGTTGCAGAGATTTAAATCATGAATCCCCAGCCCCAAACGAATGGCGGCACAGGCCGTGGCCGCATTTTCCCATTGGTGCGTTCCGGCAAGAGGGGCCACGGACAAATCCAAGGCCCCATGGGCATCATGATACATATGATCTGCTTGTTCAAAGTCACGGCCATGGGCAAAGAAGGTGAGGCCATCACTTTTTGCTTTTTGATAGAGATGTTCGGCCACATCCGGCCGTTGGGGGCCAATAATCAAAGGTCGCTCAGGCCTTGCGATGCCATATTTTTCATCAGCAATTCCTAGGATATCCTCACCCAAATATTCCATATGGTCCCGAGAAATTCTGGTGATCACGCTGATGCCTGGACCCGGCACGATGTTGGTGGCGTCCAAACGCCCGCCCAGGCCAACCTCGAGCAGAACATGGTCCGCGGTCCCGAATTGTTCAAATGCATGGAATGCTGTGGCCGTGGTGGCCTCAAAGAAGGTGATGGGGGCCCCATCATTGCGCGCAAGCATATGTTCCAGCGCAGCCACCAAATGTTGTTCGCTGATGGGTCGTCCATTGATAAGGATGCGCTCATGAAACCTCACCAAATGGGGGGAATGATAGGCATCAATATTTCGGCCATGTTCTTCCAGCATGGCGCGGATCATGCTTGAGGTGGAACCCTTTCCATTGGTGCCTGCCACATGGATGAGGGGGGCAAGTTTTGCCTCGGGGTGATCCATGCGTGCCAAAAGGATTTTGAGCCGATCAAGGTCTAGTTTGATGGCGGTGGGGTATAGCCCCTCAATGATCTTAAGAAGTTGGCTGCTGGTCTTCTTGCTCAAGATCCGTATCCCCGGTGAGCTGGGCCTGTTTGGGCCCGCAAAGAAGGTTCAAAAGGTTGATCAATTCGCCACGCATTTCGCGGCGGTCCACCACCCGGTCAATCATGCCATGCTCGAGCAGATATTCCGACCTCTGGAAACCATCGGGTAGTTTTTCCCGGATGGTTTGCTCGATCACCCTTGGGCCGGCAAAGCAAATAAGTGCCTTGGGCTCGGCCAGATGAATGTCGCCGAGCATGGCATAAGATGCAGTCACGCCGCCGGTGGTGGGGTCGGTTAAGACCATGATGACCGGTAGACCAGCATCCTGAAGACGCTGGATGGCCACGGTCGTGCGGGGCATTTGCATCAAGGATAAAATTCCTTCCTGCATGCGTGCACCACCGGCAGCTGGAAAAGCAACAAATGGGCAATGGTCGGTGAGGGCCCGTTCGGCTGCAGCCAAGAATGCATTGCCCAAGGCCATGCCCATGGAGCCGGCCATGAAGGTAAAGTCATGGGCAATCATCACGGCCTCATGGCCGCCAATTTCGCCCTTGGCCGTGACCGCGCAATCTAGCAAGGAGGTTTTGCTCCGGGCCTCCTTCATGCGGTCGGTGTAGCGGCGTTGGTCCCGGAATTTTAGGGGGTCTTTGGCGGGTTCTTCATAAGCAATTTCGACAAAGCGGCCCTCGTCAAACAGATGGCCAAAACGCTCCTTTGGCCTGATTTTAAAATGATGGGCGCAGCCAGGGCAAACATGTTGGTTGTCGGCAAGATCCTTCTGGAACACCATCTGGCCGCATCCGTCACAGCGCGCCCACATTTCTGCTTCGGTGGGTTTGGGGGCGAGAACCGCCTTGATGCGTGGTTTGACGTAATCGGTAATCCAGTTCATTCGTCGAGGGCCTCCCGGATGCTGCGCACGTGACCAATCAGACCGTCCAGATCGGGATCGGCTGTTTCATCCACTTCCATGTAGCGAACAAGTGCTGATCCCACCACCACCGCATGGGCATGGGCGGCCATCTCTTTGGCCTGGGCGCCATTGGAAATCCCAAAGCCGATGGCCAGGGGCAACTTTGTGTGGGCCCGAATGCGGGCCATGTCGGTGGCGACTTGGTCGGTGGAGGCTTGAGCCCCGCCTGTGATGCCCTTCACCGAGACATGATAGATAAAGCCACTGGCGCCTTCCAACACTTTTTCCAAGCGATGGTCATTGGTTGTGGGGGTGGTTAGGCGGATCATCGAAATACCAGCTGCATCAGCCTTGGCCCGCAAGGAACCGTCTTCCTCCGGTGGCAAATCAACAATGATCAAGCCATCAACACCTGCCTGGGATGCGCTGTTGATAAAGGCTTCTTCGCCATAAATGAACATGGGGTTGTAATAACCCATAAGCACCAAGGGTGTGGTCTGGTTGCGCTCGCGGAATTCCGCTGCAGCCGCCAAAACCTGGGCAAGATTGGTGCCCCCACCCAGTGCGCGGATGGCGGCTTTTTGGATGGTCGGGCCATCGGCCATGGGGTCGGTGAAGGGCATGCCCAATTCAATGATGTCGGCGCCGGCATCGGGAAGACGATGGAGCAAATCAGAGGTGGCGCCCATCCCGCCATCACCAGCCATGATGTAGGTGACCAGGCCTTTACGGTTTTCCTGGGCCAGGCGGGCAAAAGTTTGTTCGAACCGGCGCATCAGCCGATCTCCGTGCCAAGCGCATCGGCCACGGTGAAGATATCTTTGTCGCCACGCCCACACATGTTCAAAATGATGGATTCATCCGAACCCATTTTGGCCGCATCCTCGACCACCCGTGCCAAGGCATGGGATGGTTCGAGGGCAGGAATAATTCCCTCAAGACGGCAACAAAGCTGAAAAGCATCAAGCGCTTCTTGGTCGGTGGCCGACAGGTAATGCACGCGGCCTTGTTCATGAAGCCAGGCATGCTCCGGGCCAATGCCGGGATAATCGAGGCCAGCAGATATGGAATGTGCGTCGGTGATCTGCCCATCCTCATTCATGAGCAGGTAGGTCTTATTGCCATGGAGCACACCGGCCTTGCCGCCGGTGATGGATGCGGCATGGGCATTGCTGTTCAAACCATGGCCTGCTGCCTCCACCCCATAAAGCCCCACATCCCGGTCATCAATGAAGCCATGGAAAAGGCCCAAGGCGTTGGAGCCCCCGCCAATGCATGCATAGACACGGTTTGGCAATTTGCCTTCTCGCTCCAAAAATTGGGCCCGTGCTTCTTTGCCAATCACCGACTGAAAATCCCGAACCATTTCTGGGTAAGGATGGGGTCCAGCGGCTGTGCCGATGATGTAGAAGGTGGAATCAACATTGGTTACCCAATCGCGTAAGGCCTCATTCATGGCATCTTTAAGCGTGCCGGTACCCGATGTGACCGGGACAATATCGGCGCCCAGGAGCTTCATGCGAAAGACGTTGGGCTTTTGGCGCTCAACATCGGTCGCACCCATGAAGATATGGGCCTTAAGCCCAAAACGAGCGGCCACCGTGGCCGTGGCCACGCCATGTTGGCCTGCGCCTGTTTCGGCGATGATGCGTTTTTTACCCATCCGCCGTGCCAGCAGAATTTGGCCAATACAATTATTGATTTTGTGGGCGCCGGTATGGTTGAGCTCATCGCGCTTGAAATAAATTTTTGCCCCACCGCAATGTTCGGTCAATCTTTCGGCAAAATATAACGGGCTTGGACGGCCCACAAAATCCCGCATCAATTCGTCCATCTCAGCGGCAAAATCGGGGTCTTGTTGGGCTTCCCGGTAGGCTTTCTCCAAATCAAGGATCAATGGCATGAGGGTTTCGGCAACATATCGGCCGCCAAATTCCCCAAAATGACCTTGTTCATCCGGTCCGTGGGCCAGGCTGTTGGG
>DKOD01000055.1 GCA_002469865.1 Alphaproteobacteria bacterium UBA7371
AGCTCAAGAGAAATTGTCCGGTGAGTTGGCAGAACTTACGCAATTGCGTGAGGCCGAGAAAAAAGAGCGAGACAAAATCAAAAGAGACCGAAATACATTAGCCCTGGAGCTTGATGAATTGCGCGCCCTGCGGGACCTGGACAAAAAGGCCAAACAAAGCCTCGAGCAGCAATTGGTAAGCCTGAAAGAAGATATTGCCAAGGTGAATGAGCAATTGGTTGGGGCGCAAAATCGCATCACCCTGGGCCAGGGTGAGCGTGAGGAATTGGCCAAAGAATTGGCCCGCCTGTCCTTAGAAAACCAAAAATTGCGCCAAGGTCAGGATATATTTGATGCTCAAATTGCCCAAAAAGACGCAGAAATTCAGGACCGATCCAATGAAGTTTCCCTTCTTAATGCAAGTATCGCCACCCTGGAAAATCGGCTTGCGCAGATCTCATTGCAATTGCGTGAGGCCAAGCAACGGGATGAAGAAAATCAGGTTACGATTGCCAACTTAGGCAAAGACCTTAACCAAGCACTCGCCCAGAGGGTGAATGAGCTTGGCCAATATCGCTCAGATTTTTTTGGTCGCGTGCGCCAGGCGGTCAAATCGGTGCCAGGAATTGAGATCAAGGGGGACCGTTTTGTCTTTGGGTCAGAACTTCTGTTCCCATCAGCCAGCGCAGAATTAAATGAGAATGGCCAGCGCGAATTGGCCAGTTTGAGTGAAGTGATCAGGGCCACCGTGGACAGCCTGCCTGACGATGTGGATTGGGTGCTTCGCATCGATGGCCATACCGACATCCGCCCGATCCGATCACCGATTTTTGGGGATAACAGGGAATTGTCCATGGCCCGAGCCATGTCCGTGTTGAAGGCTTTGGCCCGGGCAGGCATTCCCTCTGAAAGACTCATTGCCACAGGATTTGGTTCCACAAGGCCTGCCACAGGGGGCAACAGCGATGAGGATTTGGCACGCAACCGACGCATTGAGATCAAGCTCACCACGCCCTAGCAGCAGGTCATTCAAATTCAATCTGTCCGAAATTGCATGTCAGCGAGTTTGGCATAGAGCCCGTTACGTTCCATAAGCTCCTGATGGGTCCCTTCCTCCACCAATTGGCCATGCTCCAGAACTAGGATGCGATCGGCATTGCGCACGGTGGCCAAACGATGGGCAATCACCAAAGTGGTTCGTCCCTGCATCAAGGTTTCGAGGGCCTGTTGAACCTGATGCTCGGATTCCGCATCCAATGCTGAGGTTGCCTCATCCAGAAGAAGAATGGGCGCATCGCGCAAAATAGCCCGGGCGATGGCCACACGCTGGCGCTGGCCGCCGGAAAGGCGCACACCCCGCTCACCCAATTCCGTGTCAAAGCCATTAGGGAGGCGCGCGACAAATTCCGCCACATAGGCCGCATCAGCAGCGGCCATTACCTCCTCACGGCTGGCTTCGGGGCGACCAAAAAGAATATTGTCATAAAGGCTGCCAGAAAAAATGATGCTTTCTTGGGGCACGACGGCAAATTGCTGACGCAATTGCTTGATCTTACAATCACGAAGATCAATGCCGCTCACCAGCACCTCACCTTCATCAACATCATGAAATCTCTGCAAAAGCTGGAACAGGGTGGTCTTGCCTGCCCCGGATGGACCAACCAAGGCAACATTTTCACCTTCCTTAACCCGCATGCTAAGTTCTTTCAGCGCAACCTGTTCTGGCTGGGATGGGTAGGCAAAAGAAACCTTATTCAAAGAAATTGCGCGCCCACCCTCAGGCAATTCTTGCGGCAATTCTTTGGGTTCTTTGGGGTCTTGTATCACCGGAATGGTGTTGAGGATTTCCTGCAACCGCTCGGTGGCACCGGCAGCACGCTGCAATTCCCCCCAAACTTCTGACAATGCGCCAACCGCACCGGCAACAAACACGGCATAAAGCACAAATTGGGCCAATTCACCGCCACTCATGCGCCCTT
Source organism: Alphaproteobacteria bacterium UBA7371 (assembly GCA_002469865.1). Lineage (GTDB taxonomy): Bacteria > Pseudomonadota > Alphaproteobacteria > UBA8317 > UBA8317 > UBA8317. Next base: position 1,959 of record DKOD01000055.1, read on the forward strand.
CAAGAACATCATAGGCGCCCATCCAAAGAACACCGGCAATTCCTGAAAATGTTAGCAAAATCACCATGAAGGTAAGCCAAGACCTTGCCTTGATCCGCTCCACTGCCGTGTCCAGGGATGCAGCGATCAATCCTGAAAAATGCCGTCGGTCGGCATCTTCATGGGTGAATGATTGGGTTAGTGTGACCGCAGATAGGCTTTCGCTGGCAAAGGCGCTGGCATCGGCGATCTTATCTTGGGAAAGCCTGGATAATTTGCGGACCTTTCGGCCAAAAATAATAATAGGTACCACAATCAATGGCACCAAAATGAGCACCGAGAGGGTCAATTTGGCCGAGGTAAAAAGCAGCAACACCATCCCGCCGACAAATAATAAGATATTTCTCAAGGCAATGGATGCAGAAGAACCCACCACACCTTGGATGACCGTGGTGTCAGAGGTGAGGCGCGACAGCACCTCGCCAGACTTCATGTTGTCATAAAATACAGGCGAGAGACCAAGCACATGGGCATACACAGCCGAACGAAAACTTGCCACCACACTTTCGCCAAGCTTGGTCACAAAATAAAACCGAGCGGCGGTGGACAATGCCAAGACCAACGCAACAACCATCAACAAGATAAAATAGCCATCAATTCGTGACTGGTCAGCACCGGCAAAACCATTATCAATAACCCCACGAAACGCCATGGGCACAGACAAGGTTGCGACCGAAGCCAACATAAGAGCAATCAACGCACCAAAAAGAAGCCAGCGATGTGGGGCCACATATGGCCACAACCCCACGAGCAATTTGGGTGAGGATTTGGTTGGGTTGTCGTTTATGTTGCCACGCATATTTTTCCCATTTCAGGTTACGCAAGTCGCTATGTCACAAGCTGGCACCATGTTGCCAGACCCCGCTTCATCGTGTAATGCACCACTTTCGGAATTCTTGACGACCGATGGGCCTGTTCGTGCCAGCGTTTATGCCGTGCCAGAGGCTTATGGGTCATGTTTTATGAAGAAGGATAAGATTGATGAAAAGCGAAGGCCATCCAGATTACCATATGATCACCGTGGTCATGACCAATGGCACCTCTTTCCAAACCCGTTCAACCTACGGCAAGGAAGGTGATTCCATACAGCTGGACATCGACCCAAACACCCACCCAGCTTGGACCGGTGGTGGCACCAAGTTGATGGATACCGGTGGACGCGTATCAAAATTTAAGAAGCGTTTCGAAGGCTTCGGAATTTAACGCGAAGTCCCCCTGGGCCCAGCCATAAAGACGCTGACCCAATAATAATTGAGAACAGGAATTGAGCATGGCGTTACCACTCATGCCGAAGGCAACGGCCGTATGGCTGATCGACAATACGTCGCTGACCTTCGAACAAATAGCAGAATTTACAGGCCTCCATTCATTGGAGATTACCGGCATTGCAGATGGTGATGTGGCTCAGGGCATTAAGGGTTTGGATCCTATTTCCTCTGGCCTTCTTACCCGTTCAGAAATCGAACGATGCCAACAAGACCCAACCACAAAACTCACCAGCACAAAACGCCCGAGCGCATCGCTTCCTGAACAAAAGAAAAAAGGCAGCCGCTACACGCCTATTTCCAAGAGGCAGGATAAGCCAGACGCTATCAATTGGCTGTTGCGTAACCACCCGGAACTAACCGACGCACAGATTGTGCGCCTCATCGGCACCACAAAGAACACCATCAATGCCGTTCGTGACCGCACCCATTGGAATTCATCCAATTTGCAGCTTATTGATCCTGTTGCCTTGGGGCTTTGCAGCCAACTTGAGCTCGACGGCCTGGTGGCTAAGGCCAATGCAAACAGGGTTGTTGAACCCAGTGACGAACCTGGACTAGCGCCGGTCGATGTTGCCGAGAAGGATGAGGAAGTGGAGCATACTGCCCAATCGGTCTTTGGGACCAAAGATTAAATCTTCTGGGCGCCCAACATCCTAGGTACGAGCAACAAGCGCAAAGGTTAGTGGCCCGCTATTTGATCCCGCACTTTCAGTTTTTCGCTTTTTAATTTCGACACCAAATTCATGTCTGGCATGGGGCGTTTTAATTCCGAGGCTATGTTGGCCTCCAATTTTGCATGTTTGCGCTCCAATTGAAGAAGATGCGGGTTGTCGGTCATGCTTATCGCCTCCATGTTAAGCTTCGTAGACTTTCATGCCACCACAAGATGCATCCTCTGTTCAAGGAAAATCCCATGTCATCCCACAGGCTTATTATCGGCATCAGCGGCGCCTCAGGTGTCATAGTCGGCATAAGGTTGCTGGAAATCTGCCAGCAACTTGATGTGACGACCCATTTGGTCATGACCAAGGCTGCCGAGATGACGATAGGTTACGAAACCAAGATGCACCCCAAAGACGTGCGTGAGCTCGCCGACACGGACCATCTGCTCACCGATGTTGGGGCCAATATTGCCAGCGGCTCATTTGATGCCATGGGAATGATTGTGGCGCCATGCTCGATCAATTCCATGAGTGAAATTTCTCTTTCCCTAGCCGGCAATCTGCTTACCAGGGCAGCGGATGTGTGTCTTAAAGAACGACGCCCCTTGGTGTTGGCAGTTCGTGAAACCCCTCTTCATACAGGCCATTTGCGCCGAATGACCGAAGCAAGTGAATTGGGCGCGATTGTGGCCCCCCTGGCCCCTCCCTTTTATGCGGATTTGGCCAGCATGGATGACCTCATCACCCAGATGGCTGCACGGCTTCTGGCCCCTTTTGGCCTTGCAGAAACGGGACTTCGTCGCTGGGGTGAAGAACTTAAGAAAGGGCGCCGATAAGCCTCAAAGTGGCTTCAACATCATCTTTATCGCATCCCATATGAACCAAATGGGCTAGGACCAAATCTTCATGCCCAAGCCCTGTCACATCAGCGCCCGTGGCTTCGGCTAAGCCCCACATAACGTCAATCTCCATCGCTATTTCGGTTTTTTTGAGCCTGGCCCGCATCATGGACTTGGTGGGGTGGTTGTCATGCTGGCGCAAATTTTGTCGAAGCAGCCGCAACGGCATCACAAAGTCCTTAATTTGTTCTTCCGCCATGGTCAGGGCATCCTTTTTGACCCGCAGGCTTCGATGACCAGACATCCAAGCCGCATGCAAGAGAATGGGGACCATAAGCCGATGGTCTTCCTGAAGGCCCAAACAAGCCTCTTGGATCTGTGGTTGGCCATAATGGCGATAAATCCATTGGGTGTAGGCTTGTTGCTCTTCGGGCTGTTCAGCCATGCGCGTCTCCGTTATAAGACCTTTTTGTAAACGGACAGGGTATGCCATGCAAATCTTCGTTGGCGTTATTATGGGCTCGCAATCAGATTGGCCAGTGATGCAAGAATCAACGCGCATCCTCTCGGAACTTAAGATTGGCCATGAGACCAAAATCGTCTCCGCCCACCGAACCCCAGAACGCATGATGGATTATGCGCGAACCGCTCGGGAACGTGGTTTGCGTGTGATTATTGCTGGCGCTGGTGGTGCTGCCCATTTGCCAGGCATGGTGGCCAGCATGACCAGCTTGCCGGTTCTTGGTGTGCCTGTTGCCAGCCGCAATTTGAAAGGCCTTGATAGCCTTTTGTCCATTGTTCAAATGCCCGGCGGCGTGCCGGTTGGCGCCTTGGCCATCGGCGAGGCTGGCGCCAAAAATGCAGCCCTATTGGCGGCCTCGATCCTTTCCCTCCAAGATCATGATTTGGCTGACCGACTTGATGCATGGCGCAAACATCAAACCGATAAAGTCGCCGAGACCCCCATCGACCCAATTCCATGAGTGCGTTGCTTGGTATTCTGGGTGGGGGCCAGCTTGGGCGCATGATGGCGCTATCGGCGGCCAAATTGGGTGTGAGATGCAGCATCTATGCGCCGGAGAAGCTTCCCTGTGCTGGCCAAGTCGCCCCACATGTCCAAGGCGCTTATGATGACAAAGAAGCCTTGGCGCGTTGGGCCAAGAATTGCGATATGATCACCTTTGAGTTTGAAAATATTCCTCTTGATTGTTTGGACAGTTGTGCCGAGAAGCTCTTTCCATCGGCCCAAAGCCTAAAATTTGCACAACATCGCGGTTTGGAAAAAACATTTCTTTCGTCATGTGATGTCCCATTGGCACGCTGGATGACCATCACAAACCTTCATGACCTTCATGAAGCAGCTGCGTTGCTTGGTTTTCCTTTTGTCGCCAAAACAAGTCGGTTTGGCTATGACGGTAAGGGACAATATGTGGTGCGTGGCCATGATGATATGACCGAGGCATTTTCCACGGTGGGAAGTGATGCCGTGGCAGAAGAATTTGTGGCCTTTGAGCGGGAGATTTCGGTGGTTTGCGTGTTTGACCGCCATGGCGAGGTTCGTGCCTATGACGCCTGCGAAAACATCCATCGGGACCAAATGCTGGCCCAAACCAGGCTACCTGCCAATATTTCAGCGGAGACTGCTAACATGGCACGCCAGCATGCCGTGCATATAGGCAAAACACTCCAACATGTGGGCGTGCTCACCACCGAATTTTTTGTGACGAACGATGGGGGCCTTATGGTGAACGAAATCGCACCGCGCGTTCACAATTCTGGCCATTGGACGATGGAAGGGGCGATCACCTCACAATTCGAAAACCATGTGCGCGCAGTTTTGGGTTGGCCTCTGGGCGAAGTCACACGATTAGGCAGCATCGATATGCGGAATATCGTGGGACCAGAGATGGACGAATTGCGCCAAAACCCGCCCACGCAATGGTCGTTTCATGATTATGGTAAGTCACCATCGCTTCCCGGCCGCAAAATGGGACACCGCACCAAAGTTAGCGTCGGGCCGCCATCTTCTTAAAAAAGGCATCCAAAGGTGCACCAAAAGATGGCAGCTTAGACGCCCACTTTCCCAAATGCATCACCTCGCCAAAACGGCGTTGCATGAATGCATGCCAATCGGCAGAACCATCGGTGGCGATACGCATGGATGTTGTTTTGAGAATATAACCAAGCAAGGCACGTTTGGAATAATAGGACATGTCTGTCGATTGGTCGCCGGCAGCATGCCAAATATTATCGGACATGTTGGCAAATAACTTGGCCATGTTGGGAAGATGGGTTGGAACCGAGAGCAATGCAGCCCCCCGGCGGTGAGCCTCCCCATGATTGGCAAGCATCTCAAGACGCCGTTGGGTGAGTAACGTCACGCGCTTTGTGGTGGAGGCCTCATCGGCCAGCAAATTTGGCGCTTCGCGCAGCAATTCAGCATCATCATGCTCATGCCAAAACATAAATGCCTCAGCCCCGCCACCTGGAAAAGCAACACGCACTGCCGCTGCTGAAACCCCCAGGGATTGGCCCTCAGACAACATCATCGATTTTGTCCAGCCATCAAAGGCAGCCGCCTGGGCGAATGGCCCTATTAACTTTTTGCGCAATTCCTCGCGTTGGGTCATGGCAACACCTCTTTCCTTTCTTTCAAACTTGGGACGCAGAACTGGACAGGCAAGGCCCTAGCCTGTATACATGGCGCTTCTTTCATCCAACATGGAGTAATATGCGTGCAGGTACAGGTTCGTGATAATAATGTCGATCAGGCTCTCAAGGCGCTTAAGAAGAAGATGCAGCGTGAGGGAATTTTCCGGGAAATGAAGCTTCGTGGCCATTATGAAAAGCCATCGGAAAAGCGCGCCCGGGAAAAAGCCGAGGCAGTACGTCGCGCCCGTAAGTTGGCACGCAAGCGCGCCCAGCGCGAAGGTTAATTCCTTTACAATTTCACAAACGACAAACCGTCGGTCCTGCCCGGTGGTTTTTTTATTTCAAAAAAGGGCACCAATTTGGTGCCCTTTTTTGTTGCTCATGAAGTTTTGATCACATGGATTTAACAATTTCCTCGACCATCTTCTTGGCATCCCCAAACAACATCATGGTGTTGTCACGGAAAAACAATTCATTCTCAACGCCGGCATATCCCGAACCCATGGAGCGTTTTAAGAAAAGGACTGTCTTGGCCTTTTCCACATCAAGCACAGGCATGCCAAAAATTGGCGAGGCAGGATCAGTTTTTGCAGAAGGGTTGGTGACATCATTGGCGCCGATCACAAAAGCCACGTCGGCCTGGGCAAATTCGTTATTGATATCTTCCAGTTCAAAAACCTCATCATAAGGCACATTGGCTTCCGCCAAGAGCACATTCATATGGCCAGGCATGCGGCCTGCCACAGGGTGAATGGCATAGGCCACGTCAACGCCCTCTTTCTTGAGAAGGTCCGCCATTTCACGAAGCACATGCTGGGCCTGGGCCACGGCCATGCCATAGCCTGGCACGATGATGACCCGGGAAGAATTCTTCATGATAAAGGCTGCGTCATCCGCTGAGCCACGTTTTACAGGGCGCTGTTCAACCCCACCAGCATCGGACGCAGCTGCATCTTCGCCACCAAAACCACCCAGAATCACATTAATGAATGAGCGGTTCATTCCCTTACACATGATGTAGGAAAGGATCGCACCGGATGAACCGACAAGGGCACCTGTGACAATCAATGCGGTGTTGCCAAGCGTAAAGCCGATGCCCGCCGCAGCCCAACCGGAATATGAATTGAGCATGGACACAACCACAGGCATATCTGCGCCACCAATGGGAACAATCAGTAAGAAGCCAAGCAATAGGGCCAGAATGGTGATCAGCCAGAAGAGGCTGTAGGAATTGGTGAACATAAATATGACCACCAACACCACCACGGTGATGCCTAATGCCAAATTCAGCATATGCTGCATGGGGAAAATAATTGGCTTTCCTGACATCCGGCCGTCTAGTTTCAGAAAGGCGATGATGGAACCTGAAAAAGTGAGCGCACCGATTGCCACACCCAACGACATTTCAAAAAGACTTGCTGGGGCAATTTCCCCTGGATTGCCAAGCCCATAGGCCGCTGGCGCATAAAGGGCTGCGGCGGCCACAAACACAGCAGCCAAACCAACCAATGAGTGAAATGCCGCCACCAATTGAGGCATGGCTGTCATGGGGATACGTCGGGCAATCAGGGCCCCAATGCCGCCACCGATGGCCAGTCCGGCGATGATGAACAAAACACTCCCAGCGGAAATATCAATCAAAAAGAGGGTGGTGACCATCGCCACGGCCATACCGGCCATGCCCATAAAATTACCACGACGTGAGGTTTCCGGTGACGAAAGCCCGCGAAGCGAAAGAATGAACAGAACGCCGGCGACCAAATAAAGAAGAGCTGCAAGATTTGCTGACATGATCTGGGTTCCTTCAGTCTTTTTTCTTGTACATGGCCAGCATGCGCTGGGTGACGAGGAATCCGCCAAAAATATTCACCGAGGCCAAAATCAGGGCCAGGAAGCCAAAGAT
>DKOD01000097.1 GCA_002469865.1 Alphaproteobacteria bacterium UBA7371
CGAGACATGGCCACGCCACGAACTTCCTCAATCTCTGTTCTGGTGACCGGTTGATGATAGGCGATGATCGCAAGTGTTTCTAAGGCAGCTTTGGAAAACTTACGAACCACCTCTTTTTCCCGACGAAGCAGAAACCCAAGATCTGGCGCTGTTCTAAAAGCAAAAAAGGCACCCTTTTGCTCCAACATCACGCCACGGGCGGCATAATCCCTGCGCACCATCTCCAACACATCCATCACCGCTATTTTGTCGTCCAAATGCTTTGCCAAATCCTGTTGGTGCAGGGGTTCACTGGACGCAAATAATAATGCCTCCACCACACGCGCCGCCTCACGCAAACGCTGATTTCGTCCATCATCAAAATTGATGGTGTTGTCGATAACATCGTCATGTTCGGTCATGACCACCCCCCTCACCTTGTTGTCCTGAATATGGAGGTGCTTGATCCTCATCGGTTTGACGGGCCCTTATTTCAATGGGCGCAAAAGGTTTGTCTTGCCGCAATTCTATCCGGCCCCGTCGAACCAATTCCAGGGTTGCTGCAAAGGTACCAGCAACAGCGGAACGTCGTGCCTCAGGCTCGGCATCAACCAACAATTCGGGCATGAGGGCTGCCAAATCGCGCCATTGCGTGATGCCCCCAATGACATGATCCAAATTTAACAATGCCTGTTCCATGGTATAAATTCTGGGCCGACGAACTTCGTAAACGGCATAATCTTTGCGCAATTGGATCATGCCATAGGCCCGCGCCAATTCCAGCAAGGTAACGTCAAAATATGTTTGGCGCTCGGTGACAATAGGTTCCGGCGCCCCCCTTGCAAAGCGATCCTGACCCAGAAGAGATCGGCCGAACAAGCGGTTTCCCGCCTCTCGCATTGCCTCAAGACGGTGAAGGCGATGGGCCAAAAAATGTGCCATCCACTCCGCATCTGGCTCCTCTGCCTCCTGTTTGGGAAGAAGCAAACGGGATTTGAGGTAGGTCAACCATGCTGCCATCACAAGATAATCGGCAGCCACATCCATGCGGCGATCTTTCAAGTCTGCAATATAAGCAAGATATTGGTCCGCAAGGTCGATAATGGACAAAGCCAGAAGATCAACCTTCTGACGCCTGGCCAAATCCAACAAGAGATCAAGAGGACCTTCAAAGCCATCAAGTGAAACATCAAGTCGGTCATCATGCATGTTCATGGCGTCATAGGCCTGCCAATGGCGGAACATCCATGCCTGCGCAGCATGCGGCAATCTCCCGGCAACCATCCAAATCCGGGTCACAATAGAGAAGCAAATCACAACCAGCATCGAGGCTCTTGGAGGCTTTCTCGGTTAAGGATCCCTCAAGGGCTTTCATGGCAAGGTCATCGGTCATCAACAACCCACCAAAACCAATCTGTTGTCTTATCATGTGATCGATCAGGACTGCCGATTGGGTGCCTGGGTGATTGTCTATGGCGCTGTAGGTGATGTGGGCGGTCATGGCGAGGGGCAAATGGGCAAGCTCGCGGAAGGGCAAAAAATCATGGCTCAAGACTTCCAACCCATCGGACACCAAAGGCAATTCAAGATGTGAATCGGAACGGGCCCGGCCATGGCCTGGAATATGCTTGAGCACCGGATAAAGCCCTTCTTCCATCAATGCTTCACAGGCCACAGCACCCAATTCTGCCACCAGCCAGGGCTCTGGGGAGAACGATCGGTCCCCTATCACGTCATGCGTGTAGCTTTGGGCGACATCGAGAACCGGTGCGCAGACAATGTCAAAATGATGGGCCTTTAGCTCCATGGCCATGGCCAAATGATGTCGGCGAACCTCACTTCGGGCTGAGGCAATGGAATCGACCGCCATACCACCATAGGGCCGCACCGCCGGAAAACCTTGAAAACCTGGGGGTCTGAGGCGCTGAACGCGACCTCCTTCTTGGTCAATAAGGATATGGGGGACACCGATATCCCTGATGCTTCTGTTGAGGTTTTTTAATTGTTGGCTGTCAACAATATTGCGGGCAAATAAAATAACCCCCCAAGGTTGTTGCAGGGCCAAAAAATCCCTCTCTGCATCGGTAATTTCTGGTCCTTCAAGTCCGATGATGATGGGCAAAGCCATTAGGCACCACCACCAACGATGACACAATCCCGCCCCTGCTCAGAAAAATACGCGCAGATTTTCTGGGCTTGATCTTCATCCTTGGCAGGACCGAAGATCACGCGGAAAAACAGCCCCTTGCTGGTAAGGTCCACCTCCACAACTTGAAGCTCCATGTTTTCGAGGATTTCCTCCTGGGTGACCAATTGGCTGCCCACGGCCCAGGCCCGCTCCAAGGATCGGTAAGACCCAATCTGCACACCAACACCCGAGGGCATGGAGGCACTCACCCTGGGCTGGCCCTGTGGGGAGGCCCCATCATCGGCAATATCTTGGAGCAATTTTCTTTCCGTCCCATGCCCCTCTATCAATTGGGCAATGGGATCGAGCTCATCTTTGTCTAAGGTTGATTGTGTGATCGCCAGATCCGAAGAGGAAGGTGTGTTGTTGATCACCCTATCGATGCTTCCATCGTCACCGGTCAACACATCAAACACCAACACGCCGGTATGGGGCACCTCCAAACCGCCAGCATCGGCAGGTTTGGTCCGGATTGGTTTGTTGGTGTCCACCAACAAAACGGGAACCTGACCAGAACCCGAGCCCCCAGCGGACATCACCATACCAATAACCACCAACAATAGGCTTATGGAAGCGGCAACAAGCCATATGAAACGACCGCTTACCTTAGAAAACATCTCAGAGCTCCTCCACTGGCACCACGCCCAACACATGAAGCGCCCTCGCCAGGGCGAGTCCTGTCATCCGGGCAAGAACCAAACGACCCATGGAAGCATCCGGGGCTTCAGGATCAACAAATCGTTCTCCTTCATCTTTACCACGGTTCCAATAAGCGTGGAACAAGGCAGCAAGCTCATGGGCGTAGTAAGCCACCCGATGAGGTTCGCAATTGCGGGCAGCCTGCTCAATCATCCTGGGGTATTCCGCCACTTTACGCACCAGCGCCATGGATGCGTCATCAACTGGCCGAACATCGACTTTCAACAAGTCATCATCCTGAAGGGATTTGCCCAATTCCTCGCGTCCCTTGCGCAGCACGGAGCAAATACGGGCATGGGCATATTGAACATAGAAAACGGGGTTATCTTTTGACTGCTCCAACACTTTGGCAAAATCAAAATCCAATGGAGCGTCGGCCTTTCGCATCAACATCATGAAACGAACCGCATCGGCCCCAACCTCATCCACAACCTCGCGCAGGGTCACAAAATTGCCTGAACGCTTGGACATTTTGACTGGCTCACCATCCC
>DKOD01000116.1:0-5092 GCA_002469865.1 Alphaproteobacteria bacterium UBA7371
GAGCAATTGATGCCGGCTGTTGTCAATATTTCCACATCGCAAAATGTCCCAGAGCGGCCCAATGTTCCCAGAAACTTCCCCCAAGGAAGCCCCTTTGATGACATGTTCAGGGATTTTTTTGAGCGTTTTGGCACGCCCCAAGACGGGGCACCCCGCGGTGGCCCAGGACGTAAGGTTCAATCACTCGGCTCTGGCTTTATCATTGACCGCTCGGGCTATGTGGTGACCAACAACCACGTGATCGAAGAAGCCGACGAAATTGAAGTCATCATGCAGGATGGAACTAGCTTGAAGGCGGAATTGGTGGGACGTGATCCAAAGACGGATATTGCGGTGCTCAAAGTTACGACTGATGAAGACCTCCCTTTTGTTAAGTTTGGCGACAGCAACGAGTTGCGGGTTGGTGATTGGGTGTTGGCCATTGGCAACCCATTTGGCCTAGGTGGTTCGGTTTCTGCAGGAATTGTTTCCGCCCGCCATCGACGGATTAATGCCGGACCCTATGATGACTTCATTCAAACTGATGCTGCCATTAATCGCGGCAATTCAGGCGGGCCACTTTTTGACATGGATGGTGAGGTTGTTGGCGTGAACACAGCTATTATCTCACCGTCTGGTGGTTCTGTGGGTATTGGGTTCTCCATTCCATCACATTTGGCGAAAAATGTTGTGGACCAACTTATCGAGTTTGGCCAAACACGACGCGGATGGTTGGGTGTTCGCATCCAGACTGTCACCGATGATATCGCCGAATCCGTTGGCTTGGATCGTGCCCGTGGTGCATTGGTTGCGGGTATAGCTTCTGATGGCCCTAGCGCCAAATCCGAAATGCTGGAGGGTGATATCATCATCACCTTTGACGGTAAGGCGGTTGAAGACATGCAGGATTTGCCCCGAATTGTAGCGGAAACAACCGTGGGCAAACGTGTTGATGTTGAAGTTTGGCGGGAAGGCTCCCCACGCACCATCCAAGTGACGATTGACCTTCTTGATGAAAATATGGACATCGCCTCTAACAATGATGCTGCGCCAGAATCCACGGCGGTTAGTGAAAATGTTTTGGGCATGAAATTGTCCAACATCACACCTGCCCTTCGCAGCGAATATGGTTTATCCGACGAGGTCCAAGGTGTGTTGGTGCTTGAGGTTGATCCTGACTCTCAAGCGGCCGAAAAAGGCATCGGCGAGGGCGATGTCATCGACAAGATTTTCTCTGACAGCATCACCAGTCCTAGGGAGGCGTCTGATGCCGTGGAGAAGGTAGGCGCAGCCGGTGGAACCACCGCATTGCTGCGCCTGAATATCGATGGTCAATATCGGTTTGTGGCCTTGAGGCTGCGCTGATTATTCCTCGAGCGATGTAAAAAATAGGGTGCTGGCGTGGTCTGTGAATTTGATCCGCGCCGGCGCAGCCTCTTCCACTGCCGGTTTGGCCATGTAGGCGATGCCTAAGTCGGCATCGGCAATCATGGCCAAGTCATTGGCCCCATCACCAATACATACCCGCCAGGCATCCTTTGGTGCATGTTTGATGCTTAATTCGGCAAGGGATTCGGCCTTGGCTTCACGGCCTAGAACTGGTTCGCGAACTTTGCCCGTGAGTCGGTTTCCATCAACCATCAATTCATTGGCCCTGGTTTCGTGGAAGCCCGCTTCTGCACCCACTCGTTGGGAAAAAAACGTGAAGCCCCCTGAAACAATGACGCAATATGCATCTTGCTGCTTTAATTGTTCAACGGTTTCTGCAATTGCCGGGGTTAAATGGATTCGGTTTTCCCATATATATTCAAGGTCATCCATGTGGGCTCCTTCAAGCAGCGCCACACGCTCACGCAAAGATTCCTCAAAATTAAGCTCACCGCGCATGCTGCGTTCTGTGATGGCCCCAACTTTCTCCTTGATACCAAGCATATCTGCGATTTCATCAATACATTCGGCAGTGATCACGGTGGAATCCATGTCAGCCATAAAAATACCGACAGTTTTTGGCCTGTCTTTTAAGCAGGCATAATCAATGGTTAGGTGGCGTTTTTTGGCTATGTAATCGCGGTAACCACTGCCATTTTTGGCCGTAAGGGTGGGCTTGCTTCGAAAATGTCCCAATCTGGTGGTCGAGCCCAATTGGCCTAGCTCTTGCGCCAATTCATGCAGGATGGGAGTTTCCTCAGGAGCAATAATGCGCAATTCTTCTTTTTGCATGACAGATTCATCCCATGGCCGAAAGCTTATTGACCTGCATCGCTGGCCCCACCGCTTCTGGAAAGTCAAGACTGGCGGTGATGCTGGCTGAATATTTTGGCGGCGTTGTTGTTAATGCCGATTCCATGCAGGTCTATGCCAACATACCCATCATCACGGCCCAACCATCCGTCGAAGAACAATCAAATATCATTCACGAATTATATGGTTTTCGGGCAATTGATGAAGCTTTCTCCGCTGACGCTTGGGCAAAGATGGCTGCAATGTGCATCAAAAAACATTTGGACCTTGGGCAAAATGTTTTTGTGGTTGGTGGTTCAGGTCTTTATTTTAGGGCTCTGATGGATGGTTTGGCTCATTTCCCAGCCATCGATGATGATGTGCGCATGCGGGCGCGTGGGGATGTGAACAGAATGGGGCCGGTGGCTGCACATTCTTATATATCAAACCAAAATCCGGAAATACTTGATGATATTCGCAACACCGACCCTCAACGTATTGCCAGGGCGTGGGAAGTTTATTTGCAAACAGGCAAGCCCATGTCATTTTTTCGGGGCCAAGCCGATGCAACCCTACCAGCAGGAACGCAATATCGAGGTCTCTATTTGAAGCCAGATCGGGCATGGCTCCATGAACGGATCGCTTTGCGTCTTGATCAGATGTTAACATCTGGTGCGCTTGAAGAAGCGCAATGGATTGATGAGCAAAAATTTGATCCGGAACTTCCAGCCCTTAAAGCATGTGGGATACCAGAGTTACGTGCTTATCTTCACAAAACCACGTCCTTAGATGAAGCGCGCAATAGGATGCTGTTTTCCACCAGGCAATTTGCCAAGCGCCAATACACCTGGTTCAATAGAAATATGATTGCGTGGAAACATATAAATGAGCAATTTTATTATCAAAAAAGCCATATTGAAGACATATTTATGCAAATTGAGCCATTGACTATAGGTCTTGAAACAGAATAGTTTGCGCAGTTTACTCGCGAAGGGGACGTTTGATGGCTGCAAAACATATGAGTGGCGCAGAAGTTGTGGTTCATGCGCTTAAAGAACAAGGTGTCGAAATAATCTTCGGCTATCCTGGTGGCGCGGTGTTGCCCATTTATGATGCCCTGTTTCATGAGGGGGATATTCAACATATTTTGGTTCGGCATGAGCAAGCGGCAGTCCATGCTGCAGAAGGCTACGCTCGTTCCACTGGCAAGCCCGGTGTTGTGTTGGTGACATCGGGTCCTGGGGCCACAAATGCTGTTACTGGGTTAACTGATGCCATGATGGATTCTGTACCCATCGTCTGCATCACAGGCCAGGTTCCAACACATTTGATTGGCACTGATGCTTTCCAGGAGGCTGACACGGTGGGGATCACCCGCCCGTGCACCAAACATAATTATTTGGTGAAAAACCCCGATGACCTTGCCCGTGTGATGCATGAAGCATTTTATGTTGCCACCTCAGGCAGACCGGGCCCGGTGGTTGTGGATTTGCCCAAAGACATCCAATTTGCCGATTGCCCCTATAGCGGGAAGAAATCCGCCGCCCACCGCAGCTACCGGCCGCAAATCAAGCCGGAACTAACCGGTATTCGCGAGGCGGTGCGCATGATGAAAGCCGCAAAAAAACCCGTTTTTTACACTGGCGGTGGGATTATTAATGCGGGCCCCGAAGCAAGCCAGCTTCTGCGGGAGCTTGTGAGGGCCACCAATTTTCCGATCACCTCCACCCTGATGGGGCTTGGTAGCTATCCTGGCACATCATCAAATTGGCTTGGCATGCTCGGGATGCATGGCACCTATGAAGCCAATAATGCCATGCATGATTGCGACTTGCTCATCAATATTGGTGCTCGGTTTGATGACCGTATTACCGGACGCATCGATGCATTTTCACCCAAATCGAAAAAGATTCATATCGACATTGATCCTTCATCCATCAACAAAACCGTGATGGTCGATCTTCCCATCATTGGTGACGCAGGAAGTTGCCTTGATGCTCTTTTGCGCCTTTGGAAATCCGAAGGAGGTAAGGGCCAAGAACTCAAGGCTTGGTGGGATAAGATCAACCGCTGGCGGGAACGTAAGAGCTTAGCATTCAAAACAGACGATGAGGTGATTAAGCCCCAATTGGCTGTTCAACGCCTTTATGATCGCGTCAAAGATTTGGATACCTACATCACCACCGAGGTGGGCCAACATCAAATGTGGGCGGCGCAATATTTTCATTTTGATGAACCCAACCATTGGCTTACTTCCGGTGGCTTAGGGACCATGGGCTACGGGCTGCCCGCTGCCATTGGCGTTCAGCTTGCCCATCGCAATGCCACGGTGATCGATATCGCCGGCGAGGCTTCAATCCTGATGAATATTCAAGAATTATCCACCGCCGTGCAATATCGTCTGCCGGTAAAAATATTCATCTTGAATAACGAATATATGGGCATGGTTCGTCAGTGGCAGGAATTGCTGCATGGTGGGCGCTATTCCCACAGTTATTCGGAGGCTTTGCCCGATTTTGTTAAATTGGCTGAATCCTTCCATGGGGTGGGTATTCGTGTCACCAAGCCCTCGGAATTAGATGGCGCTATCGATGAAATGATGAAGGTCACGGATCGCCCGGTGGTGTTTGATTGCATCGTGAGCAAGGATGAAAACTGCTACCCGATGATTCCATCAGGTAAAGCCCATAACGAGATGATCCTCGGGCCGGGGGACGACAATGCAGAGATTGACGAGGCAGGCAAAATTCTTGTCTAACCCGCCCGCCAATTGGCTTGGAAAGGAAATTCTCTTGAACCATTCATCCCAAATCGTTCGCCACACATTATCCGTCCTTGTAGATAACGAGGCGGGCGTTTTGGCCCGTGTGATTGGCCTGTTTTCAGGGCGGGG
>DKOD01000116.1:5449-15529 GCA_002469865.1 Alphaproteobacteria bacterium UBA7371
TCGCGCATCACGATTGTGACCACTGGCACGGAGATGGTGATTGAGCAGATACGTCATCAATTGGAGCGAATTGTTCCTGTGCATTCGGTTGTTGATCTGACGTTAACGGGCGCAGAATTGGAACGCGAAATGGCATTGGTGAAGGTTGTTTGTACCGGTGATAAGCGGGTTGAATCCTTACGGCTTGCCGAAGCGTTCCGTGCCAAGGTTGTGGACACAACCCATGAGAGCTTTGTGTATGAACTCACTGGCTCACCAAGCAAACTTAATGCTTTTGTGAATTTGATGCGTCCCTTAGGCCTCGCAGAAGTTTCCCGAACCGGTGTCGTGGCGATTGTCCGCGGTGCCGAAACAATGTCGTAATATTTACCTTTAGGAGAGAGTGATTATGCGTGTTTATTATGATCGTGATGCGGATCTTAATTTAGTTAAAGGCAAGAAAGTAGCCATTGTTGGCTATGGTTCCCAGGGCCATGCCCATGCCTTGAATCTTCGTGATTCAGGTGTTGCCGATGTTGTGGTTGCATTGCGTGAAGGATCTTCCTCTGCCCGCAAGGCAGAAGCTGAGGGCATCAAGGTAATGAATGTTGCCGATGCAGCGGCATGGTGTGACCTGATCATGATGCTCACACCCGATGAATTGCAGGCAGAAATTTATTACAACCATATCCATGATCATCTTCGTGATGGTGCGGCCATTGCATTTGCCCATGGCCTCAATGTCCATTTCAGCTTGATCGAAGCTAAAACCACGGTGGACGTGTTAATGGTAGCGCCAAAGGGACCAGGCCATACCGTCCGCTCAGAATATCAACGTGGTGGTGGTGTGCCTTGTTTGATTGCGGTTGCCCAGGATGCAACAGGCAATGCCAAAGAAGTCGGACTGTCTTATGCCTGTGCTGTTGGTGGCGGTCGCTCTGGCATTATCGAAACCAATTTCAAAGAGGAATGCGAGACTGATTTGTTCGGTGAGCAGGCAGTTTTATGTGGGGGCTTGGTTGAGCTCATCCGCGCCGGTTTTGAGACCTTGGTTGAAGCAGGTTACGCCCCTGAAATGGCCTATTTCGAATGCCTGCATGAGGTAAAACTGATTGTGGACCTCATTTATGAGGGTGGTATTGCCAACATGAATTACTCCATTTCCAACACGGCTGAATATGGTGAGTATGCAACAGGACCGCGCATTGTTACCGCCGAAACAAAAGCAGAAATGAAGCGTGTTCTGGAAGATATTCAGCAAGGGCGGTTTGTTCGTGACTGGATGCTTGAGTGTAAGGCAGGCCAACCAAGCTTTAAGGCAACGCGCCGCAATAACGATGCCCATCAGATTGAAGAGGTCGGTAAAAAGCTTCGCGGCATGATGCCGTGGATCTCTGCCAATAAGTTGGTCGACCAAGAAAAGAACTAATTTTTCAAGCAGCTGGCTTGAAGTCATGTGATGAGGGGGGCAGGCCGTGGCTTGCCCCTTTTTTGTTTTTCCAGCATAATAAGCGTATGTTGTATATTCATGTGCACAATTTTTGGGTTGTTGGCCCACTAGGACTAGAGCTCCTTACGAGCCCCTGAGCGGGTGGGCACGTATGTGCTGCGTTCAGGGGATAACAGGTGAAAACCAAAAGATTTGAGCAGTCCAACATTTTATAAAGGTGCATGATGACCCAGCAGCGAAATATCAAAATTTTTGACACCACTTTGCGCGACGGAGAGCAATCCCCAGGCGCCAGCATGACTTTGAATGAAAAAATTCAAATCGCCGAGCTTTTGGATGAGATGGGCGTTGATATCATCGAAGCAGGATTTCCGATTGCCTCTAATGGTGATTTTGATGCAGTTCGTGAGATTTCAAAGCGTGCGCGCCATGCGCAGATTTGTGGTTTGGCCCGTGCTGGAATCAAAGATATCGACCGGGCTTGGGAGGCATTGCAGCATGCAAGAAACCCACGCATCCACACTTTTATCTCCACATCTGAATTGCACATGAAGCACAAACTTCAAATGGACCCAGAAGATGTGGTGGAAGCCATAGCTGCTTCGGTGTCCCATGCCAGAAATCTGTGCGATGATGTGGAATGGTCGCCGGAGGATGGCACACGCACGGATCGAGATTTTTTGTGCCGTGTTGTGGAGGTTGCCATCACCAATGGCGCCAAAACAGTAAATATCCCAGATACCGTTGGTTACACAACGCCTTCGGAATATCATGATATTATCACCATGTTGCGCAATCGGGTGCCTAACATCGATCAGGCCGTGATCTCCGTCCATTGCCATAATGATTTGGGCCTTGCCGTTGCCAATTCCTTGGCCGGCGTTGCTGCAGGAGCGGGGCAAGTGGAATGCACCATTAACGGCTTAGGCGAGCGGGCGGGCAATGCGGCCATGGAAGAAATAGTCATGGCGATGCATGTTCGGCCGGATCTCACCAATGCCACCAGCAACATCAAAACCCAATACCTGACCAGGGCATCCAAACTGGTTTCTGCAGTCACGGGATTCCCCGTTCAATACAACAAAGCCATCGTGGGCAAGAATGCTTTTGCCCATGAGAGCGGCATTCATCAGGATGGCATGCTGAAAAATGCCCAAACCTACGAAATCATGACCCCTGAAACCGTGGGCTTAAACCGTTCTTCCTTGGTGATGGGTAAACATTCCGGGCGGCATGCATTTCGTCAAAAATTGGAAGAATTGGGTTACAGCCTTGAGGCGCAACGTCTTGATGAGGCTTTTCGTCGGTTCAAGGATCTGGCTGACCGCAAGAAAAACCTCTTCGATGAGGATATTATTGCCTTGGTTGATGATGCAGCAGTCCGGGAAAACCAGCATATCCAATTCGTTTCTCTCATGGTCCAGGCAGGCTCCCATGGCCCCCAATCCGCCGAGATTGTTTTGAATGTCGCCGGTGAAGAAAAGCAAGCAAAGGTTGTTGGTCATGGCCCAGTAGACGCGACCTTCAGGGCCATACGTGAAATTTTTGACCATGAGGCAGTGTTGGATCTCTACCAGGTGCATGCCGTCACTGAGGGGACAGACGCCCAGGCTGAAGTTAGCGTGAGGATGTCAGAAAAAGGACGGACGGTAACCGGAATTGGTGCCGATACCGATACCTTGGTGGCTTCGGCGCGCGCCTATGTGAATGCCTTAAACAAGTTAATCGTTCGTCGGGGTAAGCTTGCTGATGCGGATATGGATTCGTTAAGTGCCGAGTGAGCAAAATGGTTGTTTATCCAGATTGATGTCTGTGGGCATTCATGAAGGCATTGGAAGTTGAGAAGGGTGCGTTGAATGCTGGCAGGTTTGTTTGGTTTGTTTTCCTCAGACATGGGTATCGACCTGGGAACGGCAAATACGTTGATCTATGTGAAGGGTCAGGGCGTTGTTCTCAATGAACCTTCTGTTGTGGCGGTTCGATATAACGGCAACCGAAAAACAGTGATTGCGGTGGGGGAAGAGGCAAAATTGATGCTTGGCCGAACACCTGGTGATATTCAGGCCATCCGTCCCATGCGCGATGGCGTTATCGCCGATTTTGAAGTCGCCGAAGAGATGATCAAGTATTTTATTCGTAAGGTGCATCGTCGGTCATCTTTTGCTTACCCGCGTGTGGTTGTGTGTGTGCCCTCCGGGGCCACACCGGTGGAACGTAAAGCTATTCGTGAGTCGGCAGAATTGGCCGGTGCAAGGAAGGTCGGGCTTATTGAAGAGCCGATGGCGGCAGCCATTGGTGCGGGTCTGCCGGTCACAGAGCCATCAGGTTCCATGGTGGTCGATATTGGTGGTGGAACAACAGAGGTTGCGGTGATCTCTCTTGGTGGCATTGTTTATAAAAGGTCAGTACGTGTCGGCGGGGATAAGCTTGATAATGCGATCATCGCCTATATCAGACGCAATCATAACCTGCTGATTGGTGAATCCAGCGCAGAGAGAATCAAAAAAGAGATTGGTTCTGCGCGACATGATGGTGACCAGAGTGGTCCAACCATCACGGTGAAAGGCCGAGACCTTTTGCGTGGGGTTCCAAGGGAAGTGATTATTTCCAGAAAACAGGTTGCTGAGGCGGTTTATGAGCCTGTGTCAGAGATCGTGGAGGCGGTAAAAATTGCCCTGGAGGCGACGCCGCCTGAACTGGCCGCGGATATTGTTGATCGTGGTATTATGTTGACCGGTGGTGGTGCGTTGCTCGATAATCTGGATGGTGTGTTGCGTGAAGCCACGGGGCTTGCTGTCGGTGTTGCGGAGGAGGCCTTAAATTGCGTGGCCCTTGGCACAGGCCGGGCATTAGAGCATGATGCGGCATTGCAGCAAATGCTGACCAGGTAGGTTTGAATGAAGCAGTTGGGCGTCATAGCGCTGGCAAAGGGTAAAAGGGATCGCTGGTCCCAATCCGTTCGCGGTGTCGCTGCTGTGCTTACCGTTGCGTCTGTTGTTTTTGTTGCTGATGCCACGAGAGCTGTGGATCTCAAGCAATTACGTCTCTCCATTGCACATATGGCATCCTCTTCGATTTCATTTGTGCAAGATCCCATTGATGCCGTGGTTGCGGTTTATGACGGGCTGCGTGAGTTGGCACAGCTTCGGGCAGACAACCAACGCATGCTTGCAGAAATTGCCGAATTATCCAAATGGCAATCGCGCGCTGTGTTGCTTGCCGATGAGAATGCCCAGCTTTCTGAATTGGCCAAGATAGTTCGCGGCGATGCTGGATTATTGCTTACCGTGCCCAAGGTTATTCATTCCAATGGACCATTTGGCAAATCTGTTTTGGTCAATATTGATGGCAAGGGTCCTTTGCCAGAGGGTGTGGCGGCGCGAACATCCAAAGGATTGATTGGCCGTGTGCATGCATCAGGCGTCAATGATGCTCGTATTTTGATGATTAATGATGCCACCTCACGCGTGCCAGCAAGGTTTGGTGATGATTATGTGGGTATTGTTTCAGGTACCAGCTGGGGCGGCCTAGTTCTTTTTGCCGTTGAGGGCAAAACCCAACCAATGGTTGGGGATTTTTTGGTCACCAGATCGCTTGAAGCCATGCTGCCGGCAGACATACCCATTGGGCTTATCGAAGATGTTCTTGGTGATGGAAAATGGTCCGTAAGGCCCCTAGCAAACCTCGATGACCCCAAATTTGTGCAATTCATTTCCCAGCAAAATGCAAAGGTAAGTACAGAGCGACAATGACATTATTCGCCAATGATGGTCGAACACGGACCGTCATGCATATAAGCTTTGTGTTGCTCTCCTGGCTTTCCATGTTGACCTTGCCCTCTTTACCCTATGGCATTCCCTTGCTTTGGTGCGCATGTTGTTATTGGGCGCAGCATGGTTCCGACAATTCGTTGCTGGTCACTTCAACATTTGTTGGTTTTGTATTTGATGCAACGCAAGGTCTGACCTTTGGCACCTGGGCCTTAATCCTTGCGGCAACATTTTTTGTGGGCACAGGGGTAAGATCCGTGTTGGTTGGAAGGCCTTTTTGGATCCGTTGGCTTGCAATTCTCCCCATGCTTTTGGTGGGAGGGATGCTTGGTTGGCTGCTCACGATATTGGGCCAATCCAGCACGGTTTCTGCTGGGCCTATGGCAATTACCATTCTCATGGCATTTGCCTTATACCCCAGTATTTCCATTTTGTTGGGATATCTGGTGCGAAAATTTGCAAGCCAAGGGGTGGGGTGAGTGGCCGAGGCACATGGTGATCGTGAGTTGGAGTTTCAAAAACTTGGACGCCGAACTTTTTTGTTGTTGGGCGTGCAAGGAGCTGGCCTCGCTTTGCTCGGGGGTTGGTATTATAACTTGCAGGTCGTTAATGGCCAACGCCATCGATTGAAAGCAGATGATAATCGCGTCGCCGTGCGGCTGACAGAGCCCATGCGTGGCCGGATACTGGACCGTGATGGACAAATTCTCGCGACCAACAAAAAATCCTTTGAAGTTTTCCTCGATCCTAGCCTCATCCAAAATGGTTCCGAGACCATTGCCAAGTTAACCGATATTTTGAACCTTTCAGGTGAGGAGCAGATTAGATTGCGTTCGGCCCTTGCATTGGCCGAGTCTGGAGCGAGGCCAATCATGGTTCGGGCCGATGTCATCTGGGGGCAATTTGCCCGGCTTGAATATCTTCGCAACCAAATTGATGGTTTGGTAACATCGGTAGGTCATTACCGCTCTTATCCCCAGGGTCCGCAAACCGCTCACCTTGTTGGTTATGTGGGTCGGGTGTCCAAGCGTGAACTTGAGCGTGAAGATGACGAAACCTTACAAATTCCCACGGCGAAAATAGGCAAAACAGGCGTGGAGCGTGGTTTCGATAAATTAATGCGTGGGCGTCATGGCCTTCGTGAAATCGAGGTGAATTCTAAAGGGGTTGAGCTTAGGGAATTGTCCGTGCGCCCAAATATTCCCGGCAAGGACATAAATCTGACGATTGATGTGAAATTGCAAACCATGGCCATGGAGTTGCTTGGGGCGGAAGTTGGTGCAATTTGCTTGATGGATGCACATCAAGGAGACCTTTTGGCTTTGGCGTCATCGCCAACCTTTGATCCCAACGCTTTTGTTGGTGGTATTAGTCAAGAAAATTGGGATGCTCTTCGGGAAAATCAGCAGACACCATTGGTCAATAAGGCCGTGCAAGGTGTTTACCCTCCAGGTTCAACATTTAAAACCGTGGTGTTAGCAGCGGCCTTGGCCGAAAAACTTGTGCGGCCGGATGAGGAAATATTCTGCCCAGGTCATTATGATTTTGCTGGAAACAGATTTCATTGTTGGGCACGCGGTGGTCATGGTCGGGTTGATGGGGTGACGGCCATTGCGCAAAGTTGCGATGTGTATTTTTACCATTTGGGTGAATTGCTCGGCATTGATCGCTTGGCACGCTTTGCAAAGCAATATGGCCTTGGCCAGCGCTTTGATATCAATCTTGTGGAAACCAATGGGGCTCTGTTGCCAACACCCCAATGGAAGAAGCGGGTTCTTGATAAGCCGTGGTATCCCGGTGAAACCATCAACATGTCCATTGGTCAGGGGCGGCTTTTGATGACACCCCTTCAAATGGCAGTGATGACCGCGCGCATTGCCACGGGCAAGCCAACCCTACCCCGGCTCACCAAATCACAGCCCTCAATGCAAAATAACCTGTTCATTGATGACAGCGGCCTTCAGTTGGTGCGCCAGGGCATGGATATGGTGGTCAATAATGCAACAGGCACAGCCCATGCATCACAGCTCGGGCCAGGTTTTGGAAAAATGTTGGGCAAAACTGGCACGGTGCAGGTTCGGCGGATCACCGCAGCGGAGCGGCGCCAAGGTATTCGAAAAAATGACGAACTGCCATGGAAATTGCGGGATCATGCCATGTTTGTTGCCATTGCAGGTCCGGCTGGTAAGGAGCTTGCCATGTCTGTGGTCATTGAACATGGCGGTTCTGGTTCCAACGATGCCGCACCCAAAGCAAAATCCATGATGGAATTTGCCCTTGTGCATTTGGGGTTACAGGCATGATTTGGCTAAGCCGCGTGGCGCCTGTTTTGATCATGTTGTCAGCATTATCTTTGCTGGGTGTGCTGACGCTGATGTCCGTGGCTGGCGGGTCCATGGATCCATTTGCAAGCAACCATCTTCAAAAGGCGTTTCTGGCCTTGGTTATTCTTTGCCTGGTTTCTGCAATGCCTTCCCATATTTGGCAACAAACAGGTTATATCCTGCATATTGGGGCAATTTTCCTTCTTCTGGTGGTCGAGATTCTGGGTAATGAAACCAAGGGGGCTGCGCGTTGGCTTGATGTTGGGTTTTTTCGATTGCAACCCTCGGAACTGTTGAAAGTTACCACGGTGTTGGCCATGGCCCAATTGTTCAAGGCCATGCCCATGGGCCATGTAACCAATTGGCGAAGTTTTATAGGCATGGCCTTGCTGATTGGATTGCCAATTATATTGATCCTTCGCCAGCCAGATCTTGGCACATCGATTTTGGTGGTGTTCGCTGCGGTTTCTTGTGCCTTTATTGCCGGGATGAATTGGCGTGTGTTTGCAGGAGGCTTCCTATTGTTGGTGGCTGCATTGCCGGTGGCCTGGCATTTTTTGAAACCATACCAAAAAGGTCGCGTTCTCACATTTTTGGATCCCACCAGAGATCCAACTGGGGCTGGGTATCATATTTTGCAATCCCAAACGGCCATTGGTGCGGGGGAGTTTTGGGGGCGTGGTTGGCTTGGTGGGACACAGTCCCAACTGAACTTTTTGCCGGAAAAACATACCGATTTTATTTTGTCAGTCTTTGCCGAAGAATTTGGTTTCTTAGGCGTGTTCCTGGTGCTTGCCTTGGTTTTTATGCTTGTGGCTTATGGTTTTTACTTAGCCCTTGTGGGGCGCCGGCTGTTCACCCGCGTGGTGGCTGCGGGGATATCATCGGTGATGTTCAGCTATCTGTTTGTGAATGCAGGCATGATTGCGGGCATGTTGCCGGTGGTGGGTGTGCCACTTCCATTCATGTCATTTGGAGGCACGGCCATGATCACCGTGGCATTTGGTTATGGTGTGATGCTTAGCTGTCACATCCATGAGATGCGTCAACTTTTGGAAAGTCGGACATTTCAGCCCTAAAATATTGGGGTTTTTGTCCCCAATGATCCACCACAACATAACCGCATTTCTTCAGCGTCATGGGGATATCAATTTCTGCAAGAGCAGCATCACTTATAACCTGGATATACAGATCCGCCTTTTCGGCAATTTTTCGTTCCAACATGATGGACATTAAGGGGCATTTTAGGCCAGTGAGGTCGTGCACAACCCACGGTTCATCCATGTTATTCTCCCAAGACCGAAAACTTTTGGTCATCGCCATCCTTTATGGGGTTATCTTCGCTGAGCTTGGTGTGTCCATGCCATTTTGGCCGGTATGGCTGGAATTCATTGGCATTTCGGGGGTATTATTCGGGCTTCTTACTGCCGCGCCCATGGTGTTGCGGGCACTTCTGGCTCCCTGGCTTGCATCATTTTTGGCCCATCGAAACCTCATGGGCACATTCATCATGACAACCAGCCTGCTTGCTGGAATATTCATGTTGATTAATCTAAGGCTGCCTCTTTTTTCCTGGGCCATTCCGGCCAGTATTTTGCTTGCTGCGGCAACCTTGCTCATGATTCCTGCGGTGGAGGGGGAGGCAATTTCCGAATGCCGCGCACGACATTATCCTTATGGGCGGTTGCGTTCTGTAGGGTCGCTTTCATTTCTGGTGGCCAACATGGCCATGGGCGTCTTGCTTGGGGCTTTGGGGGTTGAGGCCATTCCGCTGGTCACGGGTTTGTTGTTGCTCACCTTGGCATGGCTGTTTGGGAATATTGGCGTTGATCAATATTTCCAGACCCAAGCGGAACCCAATGGTGTAAGGACATTGTTGCGCAGTGGGTCAAGATTATTGATCTATGGAATTGTTGCCTCAGCGCTCATTCAATCATCCCATGCAGCATATTACGTGGCGGGCAGCATTCTTTGGCTTGGCATGGGCATTGAACCAATTGTTGTTGGCGCTCTTTGGGCGTTGGGTGTTGCTGTTGAAATTCTGCTTTTTTTGATAGGTCGTCGGGCATCCCAGTATTTACCTTGGTTTCCCTTGATGCTTTTGGCGGGCTTCCTTGCCGCACTACGATGGTTTGCCATGGGCTTTGCTGAGCATATTTTGATGATTGCCCTGTTGCAGCTGCTTCACGCAGCGAGCTTTGCAGCGACCCATTTGGCTTTTTCAGACATGTTGCGCCAGCTCGCCAAGGATGAGGAGCAATTGGCAGCACAAACCTTTAATGGGGCCCTGTCAGGGGGTGTTTTTATGGGATTTGGTGCAGTTGTTGTCGGCTTGGCCTTGGATGATTTTGGCTTGCACACATACTGGTTGATGGTGGCCCCGTGTCTTCTTGGCTTGTTGATTTTGATCATAAAAAAAGGCGCCCATTGGGCGCCTCTTTCAAAGAATTAGGCGGGCCCCATTATTGGGCGCCTGTGTTTTCTTTCAGATATGCCAACACATTTTCGATGTCCGCGTCTTTTTTGAGGCCAGCAAATGCCATTTTTGTGCCCTTCA
>DKOD01000131.1:0-1499 GCA_002469865.1 Alphaproteobacteria bacterium UBA7371
GAGGCGGAAGATCGATCCGTGCTTGTTGGCTCAGGCCTCGCGCGAAAGCTTGGTGTCTTTGCAGGTGATGACATCACACTCATGAGCCCAGAGGGAATTTACACACCATTTGGACAAATTCCACGGGTTGAAGCCTATAATGTTGCCGCCATTTTTGAGGTGGGAATGACGGAATATGACAATGCGTATTTGTTCATGGGGCTTGAGGAAGCACAGGAGTTTTTTGGCAAACCAGATCAGATCACGGGTTTAGAGCTATTTTTGGATGATCCCAATCAAGCGCCAGAGATAGCTGAGCAGGCATTGTTGTTACAAGAAAATACAGCCTACACGACCTGGCAACAGGCCAATTCTGCTTTTTTCGCTGCACTTGCTGTTGAGCGAACCATGATGTTCATCATTCTTTCACTCATTATTTTGGTTGCAGCGCTGAATATTATATCCGGCATGTCGATGCTGGTGCGAGACAAGTCCCAGGAAATCGCTGTGCTGCGTGGCATGGGCATGAGTAGGGGTGCGGTGATGCGGGTGTTCATGATGGCCGGCAGTGCCATTGGCATAGCTGGGACTGTTGTTGGTGTTGGGCTTGCCTTGTTGTTTTCCGCCAATATTGACGCCATCAAAAATGCCGTTTCAGCGCTTCTTGGCGTTCCTTTGTTTGACCCAAGCATTTACTTTCTGGCGCGTCTCCCGGCCGAGGTTCAGCTTGTCGATGTGCTCATGACTGTATCCATGGCGCTTTTTCTCACCCTTTTGGCCACCATCATTCCTGCATGGCGTGCCGCAAGCCTTGCCCCAGCAGAGGCGTTGCGCCGTGGTTGAGCAAACTGTCGTTAAAGCAATTGCCATAAGTCATCAATTCACAGACGGTGATGCAACACGTCAGGTCTTGGACCATGTGGATTTGGAAATTCCCTATGGAGAGTTGGTGACGATCACCGGCCCATCGGGGTCGGGCAAAACAACACTTTTGACCTTGGTGGGGCTTTTGGATCCGCTTCAATCGGGACAATTGATGCTTGCCGGAGAAGATTGCACCAATCTTTCCCAGCATGAACGCACCCTCATGCGGCGTACGCATCTTGGTTTTGTCTATCAGTTTCATAACTTGATGGAAGAACTTACCGCACGCGAAAATGTTGCCATGCCCCTTCTGCTTGGTGGCAGCAGCAGAAAAATTGCTTTGGCCAATGCAGATGAATTGCTCGATTTGGTGCAGTTAAGCCATAGGGGTCATGCATTTCCATCCCGTTTATCTGGCGGTGAACGTCAAAGAACAGCCATATGTCGTGCGATCATTCACCGACCATCACTGGTGATTGCCGACGAACCCACAGGCAATCTGGATCCTGATTTGGCCCATGAAA
Organism: Alphaproteobacteria bacterium UBA7371; assembly: GCA_002469865.1. Classification (GTDB taxonomy): domain Bacteria; phylum Pseudomonadota; class Alphaproteobacteria; order UBA8317; family UBA8317; genus UBA8317. The sequence goes on from DKOD01000131.1 coordinate 1,368, forward strand.
TAGGTCTTTTGTTTCAAGAAATAGCGAAAGAACAAAGGCTTGCGGTGTTGATGGCCACCCATGATATGCGGCTCGCAGACAGCATGGACAGAAAACTCATCCTGGAACATGGCCGTTTAAAATCGTAATTTG
>DKOD01000131.1:1883-8528 GCA_002469865.1 Alphaproteobacteria bacterium UBA7371
GTATGTTTTGTCGTGAAAATATTGTTGATATGCTTGCAACGATTGTGATCATCACCATGATGGTGTCTGTTGGTGGTGTATTTGCCTGAGGTATGATTCTTGTCTTTCATTCATCTGCGTTGCCACACATCATTTTCTCTATTGGAAGGCGCTATTGCCCCTTCTGATTTGGCAAAACTTGCGCAGAATGAAGGAATGCCAGCCCTCGGCATCTGCGACACAGATAATCTCTTTGGTGTGTTGGAAAGTTGCGAAAAACTTTTGTCTAAGGGCATACAGCCCGTGGTCGGAAGTTCTTTAAAAGTCCAGTTTGATGAAGATTTGGTGGGGGAAGTTGGCTTCATTGTTCGCTCGGAACAAGGATACCTTAATTTATTGTCCATCATGTCCGACGCTTATTTGGATGGTGATGTTATTGATGGCCCCATTGTTCCCTTGGCCCAATTGGAGGGAAAGTCCGAGGGGTTGTTTTTCCTATCAGGAAACCACGCAGGCATTGGTCATAAATTGCTTGAACGGCGTCAGCTTGAAAGCCTGGAGCATCATTTGCTTTCACTGGCGGGTTTTGCGCCATCATCTCTTTTTGTGGAGATTCAACGAATTGGTCGGGCAGGTGAGGGAGAGGTGGAACAAGCACTTCTTGATTTTGCCTACAAGCATTCATTCCCACTGGTTGCAACCAATGATATCTTTTACGACCGGCCAGAGGCCCATGATGCCCATGATGCATTGCGCTGCATTGCCAGGGGCGAATATGTGGAGGATGGTCGCCGAGATCGGTTGGCCCCTTGCCATTATTTCCGTGGCCAAGATGAGATGGCTGAGCTGTTTTCTGACCTACCCGAGGCCCTTGAAAACAGTGTTTTGATTGCCTCCAGCTGCGGATTTTTTCCAAAAGAACACCCGCCAATCTTGCCGCGCTTTGTCAAAGGTGGGGTTGAAGCAGAGAATGATGAGCTGGCCCAACAGGCTTGGGATGGCCTCAATGAAAGATTGGCGCAAAAGGTCGATGACTATGATTCATCAGGCTATGATGAGCGCATGAAGCATGAGCTTGCGATTATCCAAGAAAAAGGATTTTCCGGCTATTTTTTGATTGTTGCTGATTTTATCAAATGGGCCAAGGCAAAGGATATCCCCGTGGGTCCAGGCCGTGGTTCTGGTGCTGGCTCTCTTGTTGCTTGGGCCTTGACCATTACCGATCTCGATCCCCTGGCATTTGGCTTGCTTTTTGAGCGTTTTTTGAACCCTGAGCGTCGTTCCATGCCTGATTTTGATATCGACTTCTGTCAGGACCGCCGTGATGAAGTCATCAGTTATGTGCAAGAACGATATGGCCGCGATGAGGTGGCTCAGATTATTACCTTTGGTAAATTGCAGGCACGCGCAGTTCTTCGGGATGTGGGCCGGGTTATTGGTATGCCCTATGGGCAGGTGGATCGAATATGCAAACTCGTTCCCAACAACCCGGCCAATCCGGTCACACTCCAAGAAGCGTTAGACAGTGAAGATCTCCTGCGCGTGGAGCGTGATCGTGATGATCAGTCACGCCGGTTGTTTGATATCTCACTGCAGCTTGAGGGTCTTTATCGCCATGCATCAACCCATGCTGCCGGTGTTGTTATCGGTGACCGACCGCTCAAGCAGCTAATACCCTTATATCGCGACCCAAAGTCAGACATGCCGGTGACCCAATTTAACATGAATTGGGCTGAGCGCGCTGGGCTTGTGAAATTTGATTTTTTGGGCCTCAAAACATTGACGGTTATTAAAAAAGCCGTGTCGTTAATACGTTTTGCGGGTCATGAAATCGATGTGGACAATTTGCCCATGAATGACCCCAAAACCTTTGCGATGTTAGGTGAGGGCCATTCAACTGGTGTGTTTCAGTTGGAATCTGCAGGCATGCGTGATGTGTTGCGCAAAATGAAACCCGATTGCTTGGAAGATTTGATCGCATTGGTTGCGCTTTACCGCCCTGGGCCGATGGATAATATTCCACGTTATATCGATTGTAAGGCGGGCCGTGCTGAACCTGACTATCTTCACCCAGTGCTCAAGCCCATTCTTCAAGAGACCTATGGCGTGATTATTTACCAAGAACAGGTCATGCAAATTGCTCAGACCATGTCGGGCTACAGCCTTGGTGAGGCGGACCTTCTCCGCAGGGCCATGGGCAAAAAGAAGAAAGACGTCATGGAGCAAGAGCAGGCAAAGTTCATCCAGGGCGCCCAAGAAAACAACATCGACACCAAGCAAGCCCGTTACATTTTCACCATGGTTGAAAAATTTGCTGGCTATGGGTTTAACAAGTCTCATGCAGCGGCTTATGCCTATGTGGCTTACCAAACAGCCTACCTGAAGGCGAACCATCCGCTTGAATTTTTGGCCGCCCTGATGACGCTTGATATGGGCAACACAGAAAAGTTGAGCTCATTTCGGGATGATGTTCTCGGGCTAGGCTTTTCCCTTTTACCGCCAGATATCAACAAGTCATTTCATGATTTTGCCCCGGAAGAAGGGGCCATTCGGTACGCACTTGGTGCGGTAAGAAATGTGGGATCGAACGTTGTTCATTGGATTGTTGGAGAACGTGACGCCCATGGCCCTTTTGCTGATATGGCTGACTTCATCAAAAGGCTTGATACCGAACATGTGAACAAACGCGCTTTTGAATTTCTGGTGAAATCGGGGGCATTTGATTCCCTTCACCCATCCCGGGCTGCTTTGTTGGGTTCCATAGACGGGATTTTTGCTGAAGGTATGCGCCGAAAGAGCGACATGAATATGTGTCAGGGTTCCATGTTTGGTGACGAAGAAATTGACCCGATGATGGTCGTTCGCACCCCTGCACGGGAATTCACATCTTTTGAATTGCTGGATGTTGAGCAGCATGCACTTGGGTTTTTCCTGTCCGGACACCCGCTTGATGCCTATGCCGACCAATTGTCTGAAGAGGGTGCCACAACATTTTCCTTGCTCGAGGAACGGGCAAAGGAAAAGCCATCACGCGGTCTTGTCGCTGGCATGGTTGTGTCCATGCGCGAGCTTTCTGGATCACGCGGTAAATTTGGTATCGTGAAATTAAGTGACCGTGTTGGTGGTTTTGAAGTTGCCGTGTTTTCAGAAGTTTGGGAAAAAAGTCGTTCATTGGTTCGCCCTGGTGAAGTGTTGTTTATGATGGTCCAGGTTGAGGATGATGAAGGCCGATTGCGTGTGAGGGCGGAATCACTTCGCAACGCAGAGCAGCAGGCACGAAAGTCCTCCCAACGAATTGAGATTAATATAGATAAATCAACTTGTATCAAAGATTTGCGTCAATTGCTTGAGCCAGGACGCTGCGAGATATTTCTGCGACTTCACTGCATGAAAAATCTTTGTGATGCCACGTATCAGTTGCCTGGATCATTCGCCATGAACATGCGTACCCGGCAAGCTATTTCTGCGCTGCATGGTGTTCGGTCTGTGGAAGAGCGATAATTTTGCCGTCGGCCTTGTTTTTTTTCTCTATTTTGCGTACCCAACGCGTCATTCCGCACGCAGGCGATGGCATTTGCCCTCCGGTACCGACATTTGTCGGGTAGGTCTGCGGTGGTCCAACCGGTAAACAAAGGATAAAAAATGGCTTTACCTGAATTTTCTATGCGCCAGCTTTTGGAAGCGGGCGTGCATTTTGGTCACCAGAAACATCGCTGGAACCCCCTCATGTCACCATTTATTTATGGTAACAGGAATAACGTTCATATTCTGGACCTTACCCAGACCGTTCCGCTTCTCAATGACGCCCTTAACGCCGTGAGGGATGTGGTTTCTGGTGGCGGACGTGTTTTGTTTGTGGGCACGAAGCGTCAAGCGTCTGAACCTATTGCTGAAGCGGCGCGTTCGTCTGCACAATATTTTATCAACCATCGTTGGTTGGGTGGCACGCTCACCAATTGGAAAACTATTTCCCATTCCATTCAGCGCCTGCGTCAATTGACCGAGCAATTGTCCGATGGCGCAAAGGGACTCACGAAGAAAGAACGTTTGAAATTGGATCGTGAGTTGGCCAAGCTGGAATTGTCTCTTGGTGGCATTAAGGACATGGGCGGCGTTCCTGACATAATCATTGTGATCGATACCAATAAAGAAAGTCTCGCCATTCAAGAAGCGCGTAAGTTGCGTATTCCTGTGGTTGCTGTCTTGGATTCCAATTGTGATCCCACAAATATTGATTACCCAATCCCCGGTAATGATGATGCATCCAGGGCAATTGCTTTATATTGCGACCTGTTTTCCAAAGCGATTTTGGATGGTTTGGAGCAGGCTAATGTGAGTGCTGGGGTTGATTTGGGTGAAGCGGAAGATTTGCATGTGGAGCTACCTGCAGATGAGCCAAAAGCTGCGCCAGAGGCCGAGGTGGCAGCAGAGGTGGCTTCTGAAGACAATGTGGAAGCACCCGCCACAACGTAAATTTCTAGCGTCAAAGCAAGAAAATTTTTCAAACTTTGTTGCGCCGCCGGTGTGTTTTGTTTTAACGCTCCGGCGGTATTTCTTTTTTACTTCTTAAACTTAACATAGGTGGCATGATGGCTCAGATTACAGCTGCGCTGGTGAAAGAACTGCGCGAACAAACCGGCGCAGGCATGATGGATTGCAAAGCGGCCCTTGATGAAAATGATGGTGTCATGGAAGCTGCTATTGATTGGCTTCGTGCAAAGGGTCTTTCCAAGGCTGCCAAAAAGGCTGGAAGAGCTGCTGCCGAGGGCTTGATTGCTGTTATGTGTGATCAAAAACGCGCCGTTGTTGTCGAGGTGAATTCTGAGACTGATTTTGTGGCACGCAACGAAGACTTCCAAAAATTGGTTTCCAATATTGCCGAGGTGGCTTTGCAGCATGGTGGAGATAGAGATGCTATTGGCGCTACTTCTTACCCAGCTTCAGCCAAGAGCGTTGATGAAATTGTAAGCGAACATGTCGGCTCCATTGGTGAAAATTTGCAATTCCGACGGATGGCATTGCTTGAAGATCAAGGCTGCGTCTTTGGCGCTTATGTGCATAATGCGGTGACGGACAATCTGGGAAAGATTGGTGTGGCTGTTGCCTTAAAATATGCAGGCGAAAAGCATGACGAAGTGGCGGCTTTGGCCAGACAGGTCGCCATGCATGTTGCTGCAACTTCTCCTGTATGTGTGAACCCTGAAGAAGTTCCAGCCGATTTGATTAACCGTGAGCGCGAAGTGCTTACCGAACAGGCTAGGCAGTCTGGAAAGCCCGAGAATGTTATTGAAAAAATGATCGAAGGCCGAATTCGCAAATTTTACGAGGAAATCTGTCTATCCAAACAGACTTTTGTTATCGACGGCGAAAACAGCGTCGAGAAGGCCCTTCAGCTTGCTGGAAAGGATCTGGGGGCGGATATCAGTCTTTCGGCATTTGTTCGCTTCGGTCTGGGTGAGGGTGTTGAAAAAGAAGAAAGCGACTTTGCTGCAGAAGTGGCCGCAACCGCTGGTGCCTAATTTTGGGTCGGACATAGGTAAGGGAGAGATATGATGGCATATCGTCGGGTTCTGCTGAAGATTTCCGGCGAGGCCCTCATGGGTGATGGTCAATATGGCCTTGATCTTGCCACTGTCGACCGCATTGCGCGCGAAGTTGCTGAGGCCAATGCCGCTGATCATGAAGTGTGTTTGGTGATTGGCGGCGGCAATATTTTCCGTGGTTTGTCGGCGGCTGCCAAGGGTATGGAGCGAGCTAGTGCCGATTACATGGGCATGCTTGCAACGGTCATGAATGCCCTTGCGATGCAAAATGCCCTTGAAAATATAGGGACAGACACCCGGGTTTTGTCTGCCATCCCCATGACCACTGTTTGCGAACCTTATGTTCGTCGCCGTGCGGTGCGTCACATGGAAAAAGGTCGGGTGGTCATCTTTGCCGCTGGGACAGGCAATCCTTTTTTCACCACAGACACTGCAGCAACCTTACGCGCCGTGGAGATGGGTTGTGATGCTTTATTGAAGGGCACACAGGTTGACGGCGTTTATTCGGCAGACCCCAAAATAGATCCAACGGCCCAACGCTATGATTCATTGGGTTATATGGATGTCCTTGCAAGGGATCTTCGTGTCATGGATACTTCAGCAATATCCTTGGCGCGCGAAAATGATTTGCCCATTTTGGTGTTTAACATTCATGAGCCCGGCGGATTTAAGCGTGTGTTGGCTGGCGAGGGCATGGCAACTGTTATTAGAGGTGACGAATGAGCGACGAATTTGATCTTGCTGATTATGAACGCCGAATGGATGGCGCTTTGTCATCCATGTCCACAGAAATGGGCAGTTTAAGAACCGGTCGTGCTTCCGTGGGCATCTTGGAGCCGGTGATGGTGGAGGCCTATGGCTCCACCATGCCTCTGAACCAAGTTGGGACGATTTCTGTGCCTGAAGCGCGCATGTTGGCCGTTTCTGTTTGGGACAAAGGCATGGTGTCTGCCGTGGACAAAGCAATCCGTAATTCCGGTCTTGGGCTAAACCCTGCCGTTGATGGCACATTGATCAGAATTCCATTGCCGGATTTGAATGAAGAGCGCCGCCGGGAATTGGCTAAGGTTGCCGCAAAATATGCAGAATCCGCCAGAATCGCCATTCGAAATGTGCGCCGCGA
>DKOD01000014.1 GCA_002469865.1 Alphaproteobacteria bacterium UBA7371
AGGCTTTTTGGATTCCATCTGCTCAGCTGGTTTGGACAAAATATTATCGGCAGTTGGCATATCGGGTGGGTTGGATGTTTTGTCGTCCGACAGAAATACGAAAGCCAAAAGGGCGGCCAGCAGAAGCGCGCCAATAATCAAGATGGGGCCAAAAGATTTCATGATGTTATCCTGTTTGAGACTGGGCGTGCTGGCGGTAAAGTTTGTAATTGACCGCATCGATCAATGCCTGAAAAGAGGCATCGACAATATTGGGAGAAACGCCAACCGTAGTCCAGCCCTCACCAGATTGATCCATGCAATCCACGAGAACTCGTGTCACTGCACCCGTACCCCCGTCCAAAATTCGTACTTTAAAATCCACAAGTTCTAGATCCTGAATATATTCAGAATAGCAACCAAGATCCTTTCTCAAAGCCATGTCCAAGGCATGAACCGGGCCATTACCCTCACCCACGGACATAATTCGTTCCCCATCAACCAAGATTTTGACCGTGGCCTCGGACTGGGTAACCAAATCACCCACAGCATTGAAGCGACGTTCCACGCTCACCCGAAAGGATTCCACTTCAAAATAGCTGGGCAATTGACCCAATTCCCGTAAAGCAAGAACAGCAAAAGATGCATCGGCCAAATCATAGGCAAAGCCGTGATGTTCCTTATCCTTCACCACATCCAAAAGGCGGCCAATGCGATCCTCTTTGCCAATCACATCAATGCCCGAAGCTTTTAAACGTGCAAGAACATTGGCCCGTCCAGCTTGGTCTGACATGGGAATGATACGCTTATTGCCTACTTCAGCGGGGTCCACATGCTCATAGGTGGCCGGATCTCTTTGCACAGCAGAAACATGCAACCCACCTTTATGGGCAAAGGCTGAACGACCCACGTAAGGTTTGTGGGGGTCGGGAACCCTGTTAATAATATCATCGAGGCGATGGGATAACATGGTCATATGGGGCAAACATTCTGCCACCTTACCGGTGTCAAAGCGATCCGCAAAATTTGGTTTGAGCACCAAATTGGGGATAACAACACATAAATCTGCATTGCCGCATCTCTCCCCCAGACCATTAATGGTACCCTGCACCTGGCGCGCACCGGCATCAACGGCGGCAAGAGAATTTGCCACCGCACATCCCGTATCATTATGGCCATGAAACCCAACCTTATCGCCGCCAAACCGGTCACAGACTTTGCCCACGATTTCGTGAACGTCATCGGGCAATGTGCCACCATTGGTGTCACATAATACCACCCAGGAAACGCCTGCTACCAAGGCCGCTTCCAGACAGCGAATTGCATAATCCTGGTTGGCACGGAAACCATCAAAAAAATGTTCCGCATCAAACATGGCCTTTTTTCCAAGCAAAACAGCATGCTCAAAGGAATCTTTAATGGCCGCGAGGTTATCCTCAAGCGTTGCCTCCAGGGCGACTTCCACCTGGTAATCCCAAGACTTGCCCACAAGGCACACATGGTCGGTTCCTGCCTGCATCACACCTTGAAACCCAGGGTCGTTAGAAGCAGATCGGCCGACCCGACGGGTCATGCCAAAAGCCACAAGTGCAGCATTTGTTTTGGGCAAATGCGCAAAAACTTCTGAATCAGTGGGGTTGGCACCCGGAAACCCACACTCAATATACTCAAGTCCCAATTGGTCTAATTCTTCAATAATACGAATTTTATCCGCCACAGAAAAATCCACGCCGTGGGTTTGGGCCCCATCACGCAAGGTGGTGTCAAAAATATGCACAAATTCACGTGCCATCAGTCGGCATACTCCCAATCAGTTCCCTTTGGCCCATCCTTAATAAGGATACCCTTGGATAGAAGATCATCTCGTATCTGATCAGCTTTGGCAAAGTCTCGCGATTTTCGCGCATCCTGGCGGGCCTTAAGCATGGATTCAATTTCCACTTCACCAAGACGCTGATGGACGATTAAAGGCTGCTCGTCAGCATCGGCAAAACCAAGCAAATCCCACCCAAAAGCCAGTTTTCCGTGATCTTGTTCCCGGGCCCGCCGATGCATGATGGTGATGGCTAAGGGCGTGTTGAGATCATCACAAAGCGCCCCCAACAAGTCATCATCTTTCTCCCTTGGGGCGTCGGACACAAACTTACCCCAGTTTTTCACAATGGCATGGGCCTCTGATGTCCTGGCTGTTTGCCAATCCAATGGTTGCCGATAATGGGACATCAGCATCTGAAGTCGCAATGCTCGGCCAGCATGATCCTTGCGCAAACCCCTCATGGTCAAAAAATTACCTAAGGATTTGGACATTTTCTGACCATTCACCATGACAAAGCCATTATGCATCCAAAAACGCGCCAAGAGCTTGTTCCCTGTTGCGCAGCAAGATTGGGCAATCTCATTTTCGTGATGCGGAAAGGTAAGGTCTATTCCACCGCCATGAACGTCAATAATCATACCCAAACATGATGCGATCATGGCCGAACATTCGATATGCCAACCGGGACGACCGCGCCCCCAGGGGCTCTCCCAACCTGGTTCACCTGCGGCAGCGGGCTTCCAAAGAACAAAATCCAAATCATGCCGCTTGTAGGATGCCACTTCCACCCGTGCCCCAGCGAGCATGTCATCAAGACTTCGGTTGGATAACTGCCCGTAACCATCAAAACCATGCACATCAAATAGGACATGATCTTCCGCCACATAGGCGTGGCCAAGCTCGATAAGCTTGGAAATCAGGATTAACATGTCATCAATATATTCGGTCGCACGGGGACTTAGGCTTGGATCAAGGCATCCAAGCCCTGCGACATCCTCTTGATAGATCTCTGTTGTTTCCCGTGTGAGGGTTGCAATATCAACATGATCATGAGCCGCCTTGGCGATGATCTTGTCATCCACATCTGTGATGTTGCGCGCATAGACCACGTGATCGGGGCCATAAAGCTCGCGCAACAGCCGATAGACAAGATCAAACACAACAGCAGGCCGTCCATTACCGATATGGGCCTCATCATAAACGGTTGGCCCGCAAACATACATCGTCACGCGCTGGTCATTTAAAGGAACAAAATCTTCATATTGGCGTGAAAGACCATTGTAAAACCGAGCCTGCATGGCTTAACCACCAAGCCTACTGGCCACAAGTTCACGGCCCAACAACGGCAAGACTTGGGCCATTTCTGGCCCCTTATCAGCACCAGTTAATGCCAACCTTAAAGGCATAAAGAGCTTCTTGCCTTTAAGGCCTGTTGCTTGGGAAATCGCCGCGGTCCAAGAAGACCAAGTTTCTTGCGTGAATGGCATTGAAGGAAGTTTATCCAAAGCTGCAAACAACAAATCTGCTTCGGGTTTTTCCACAACCCGAGGGCCAAACAAAAGATCATGCCATTTCTCAACATCTTGCAATTTGGTGATGTTGCCACGAACCACGGGCCAAAGTTCTGACATATTTTCCAATGGCGCGAGACGATGCGCCACCTCTTCAAATTCAAGACCTGCGAGGATTCTGGCATTAATTTGGTCCAATTCATTGACCAACAAACGCGCCGGCGCCTTGGACAAACGGTCCAACCGGAATCCCTTGGTCAAATTCAAAGCATGTGCGGTTGGTTCAATTTGCTCTCCATGACCAAGCTGGGCCAAATAGCATAGAAGTGCGCCTGGTTCATAACCCTCTTCCCGTAACCCCCGCAAAGAGAGGGACCCAAGTCGTTTGGACAATGGACCACCATGTTCATCCACCAGCATGGAGTGATGGGCGAAAGCTGGTGCATGGCCCCCAAGAGCTTCAAATATTTGAATTTGAACCGCGCTATTTGATTCGTGGTCATCGCCCCTGATGACATGGGTGATGTTGAAATCCAAATCATCCACCACCGAGCCAAGGGTATAAAGATAAGAGCCATCGGCTCTAATAAGCACGGGGTCTGAGAGAGAACCTGCATCAATAGTCACGTCACCACGAATGGCATCATGAAACTTGATGGGTTTTTGGTCCAACAAAAACCGCCAATGGGGTTTAATACCGCCTGCCTCAAGCCGTTCGCGATCCGACAAGCTCAATTTTAATGCTGCACGATCATAAACGGGCGGAATAGATTGGGCGCGTTGAATTTTGCGTTTCTTTTCTAATTCTTCCGACGTTTCGTAACAAGGATAGAGTCGCCCAGACGCGATCAAAAGGTCACGGGCTTGGTTGTATTTTTCGATGCGCTTGGACTGAAATGCGGTCTCATCATAATCAAGACCAAGCCAGGCGAGATCTTCCTTGATGCCATCAATATATTCCTGTCGCGACCTCTCCCTATCGGTGTCATCAAAGCGCAAAAGAAAAGACCCTTTGGTGCTCCGGGCATGGAGCCAATTCAGCAGCGCCGTGCGGAGGTTGCCAATATGAATATGTCCGGTGGGGCTAGGGGCAAAACGAACGCGGGTCATCGATCAAAGTCTTTCTAAAAAGGGCTGCAGTTGGTGATTGGATAGCGCCGTTCTCGGGTGAACATCATTTTGCTCATCTTGGGCCCTGGGGCTGCTTGGGAACGTTTGTATTCGCTTATGCGCAGAAGTCTTGCAACCTTCGCCACAAAGCCGGCTTCATGACCAGCAGCAACAACATCATCAGGGCTTGCCTGCAACTCAATCAATTGGTGCAATATATCATCGAGAACCTCATAACTGCCCAGGGATTCTTCATCCTTTTGGTCTGGACGCAGTTCTGCAGAAGGTGGCTTGCTTATAACCCTTTCAGGCATCACCAAATCATCTGGGCCCAAATGATCGGGAAGAATTTTGCCATCATTGCGCAAGCGGCACATCGCAAAAACATCTGTTTTGTAGATGTCCTTGATGGGCGCAAAAGCACCACACATATCCCCATAAAGGGTGGCATATCCGGTGGCATATTCAGATTTGTTGCCTGTGGTAAGCACCAATGCACCCGTCATGTTGGAGCGCGTCATCACCAGCATGCCACGTAGCCTTGACTGTATATTTTCCTCGGCAAGCGCACCAGCAGCGCCGTGTTTTTTTGTCTGTGTTACACCACAAAGCTGCTCAAAGGCCTGGTCTATATCCTGTCGCAACAAAGGTATTTCCAGCAATTGTGAAATTCGTTGCGCATCCTCAAGGCTTTCTTGGGAGGTAAATCTTGTGGGCATCATGATGGCTTCGACATGCTTTGCACCCAGGGCATCAACAGCCATGGACGCCACAAGCGCGGAATCGATGCCGCCAGAAAGACCCAGCAATACATCTGAAAATCCGTTTTTGTGGACATAATCCCTGACAGCTTGCACACAGGCAGCATAATCAAGAGCAAGACCATCAAGAGGCAACAATTCCGGGGCCGCACGAAGATTTTGACCAGGATCAATAACGTCAAAATATTCACACATGCTGGGCATTTGCATGGCCAATGTTCGGTCAGCGTTCAGCATGAAAGAATTTCCATCAAACACAAGATTGTCCTGACCACCCACCAAATTCAAGTAAAGGAGCGGAAGGTTGTTCTCCACAACCCTGGCCATGGCTTGATTGAGACGCTCTTCCTGTTTGCCCCGCTCATGGGGGCTACCGTTGAGCACAACAAATATTTCCGCACCAGATTCTGCCAACGCATCAGCAACATCCTCGGACCACATGTCCTCACAGGTCATGACGCCAAGTTTGTGGCCCTTCACCATGATCGGGCCAGGAACCCCACCAGCCAAAAAAATGCGCGGGTCATCAAAAACGCCATGGTCGGGTAATTTATGCTTGGCGCGGACATCCCGCACCTGGCCTTCGGCGATATGCAAAACGCAATTGTACCATCCGCCTTCAACCAGCCACGGGCTTCCCAACAAAATATCGGGTCCATCAGCCACTATGCCCGCGAAATGCTGCACCTCATCAAGGATTGTTTGACGAAAAGAAGGTTTGTTGAGCAGATCTTCTAGCGGATAACCCGTGGAAAAGCATTCAGGTGCCACCACCACATCGCAAGCATGGCCGTGCAAGCCAACCATCTCAGCCAACCTGTTCAGATTGCCCCTTACATCACCAACAATGGGGTTCGATTGCCACAAACCAAACTTCAGCATGGCATTGTCCTAACTGGCCACCGAGGCCTTGGGGCTCATCACACGCCTCACAACACCAAATTATCTGGCAAGCTCATCGCAGATGAGGAACGATAATTCCAAGGCTTGGGAAGCATTTAACCTTGGGTCACAATGGGTGTGGTACCTGTTTTCCAGATCATTCTCATCAATTCCTGCAACACCACCCAAACATTCAGTCACATCCTTACCCGTCATTTCAATATGAATGCCACCAGGATGGGTGGATTCAGCATGATGGACCTCAAAGAAGCCCTTCACCTCATCCAAAATCCGATCAAATGGACGGGTCTTATACCCGGTGCTGGCCTTAATGGTGTTGCCATGCATGGGGTCACATGACCAAACAACATGACGGCCTTCATCGCGAATTTTGCGCACAAGATTTGGCAAGCCATCACGAACATTGTCATTACCAAACCGGCTTATCAACACGATACGGCCGGCCATGTTATTTGGATTCAAGATGTCAATCAAACGGATCAACTCATCAGGATCCAGTGATGGACCGCATTTGATACCAATGGGGTTATCCACACCACGACAAAATTCCACATGGGCACCATCTGGCTGACGCGTTCTGTCGCCAATCCATATCATATGTGCAGAGGTATCAACCCAACGATTACTGGTTGAATCCACCCGGGTCATGGCCTGTTCATAGGGCAGAAGAAGCGCCTCATGGGAGGTGTAAAATTCTGTTTGGGACAGCGAGGGTGTGTTTTCAGAGGTAATGCCACAAGCTTTCATGAACGCCAAAGCATCACCAATATGATCTGCATAGGCAGCATATTGGAGGCTTTCTTCAGAACCACCCACAAAGTCCAAATTCCAACTATGCACCCGATTGAGATCTGCATAGCCACCTTGTGCAAAGGCCCGAAGAAGGTTGAGGGTGGAAGCGGCCTGGGAATAAGCCGTGAGCATCCTGCGCGGATCTGGCTGACGCGCAGCGTCAACAAATTCCATGCCATTGATGATATCACCGCGGTAGCTGGGCAATTCAACACCAGCTTGCTGTTCCACAGGTGATGAACGTGGTTTGGCAAACTGGCCAGCCATTCGACCAACCTTCACAACGGGCTTTTTGGCAGCATAGGTCATCACAACAGCCATCTGCAAAAGAACCCGAAAAGTATCCCGAATGTTGTCGGGATGAAATTCCAAAAAGCTCTCGGCGCAATCGCCACCTTG
>DKOD01000113.1 GCA_002469865.1 Alphaproteobacteria bacterium UBA7371
ATTGGTTCAAAATGATCAAATGGGCATCAACAAAGATTGGTTACCAACTGCCCGTATTGGCCATGCTTGCCCAGGGTTCTTGGGCAGATAAGGAATCACCTCGTTGCAGAAGCTCAATGGAAATACCATCGGGTGACCGCACAAAGGCCATGCGGCCATCACGCGGCGGCCTGTTGATCACAACACCTGCATCCATCAAGCGTTGACAGGTTGCGTAGATGTCGGGAACCTCATAGGCCAAATGCCCAAAATTACGCCCACCATCATATTCTTCAGGGTCCCAATTATAGGTAAGCTCAACAACCGGTGCCCTGGTAACTTTGGCTTCTTCAGCATCCTCAGGGGCTGCCAAAAACACCAAGGTAAAACGGCCAGCTTCGAAATCAGCCCGGCGTACCTCCACAAGGCCAAGTTTGTTGACAAAAAAATCAAGGGTTGCATCCAAGTCCGCAACCCTAATCATGCTGTGCAAATATCTCATTTTCTACTCCCTTAATGGTTTATTGATCCAAGGCGGCAATGGAGGGACGTTTGCACATCTTCTCCAGCCATTTTTGTAACACCGGCCATTGGTTAAGATCTATCTTTGCCAATTTGGTCATGCGCAGGGCGACCACCGCATTAATGTCGGCAAAGGTAAAATGATCCAAACACACATAATCGCGATGCTGCATGTGATTGGCAAAAACGCCAAGGCCATATGAAGCCTTTTTGGCCGCCACAAGGGCATAATCGGCCACCTGCTCTTCCAGCACACCCATGCGTGGGTGGCCGTGACGAAATGCATGGGCAATGGGCGTCATCAACTCAAATTCGGTCAAACCTGCCCACATGGAAACCAAGGCTTTATCGCGCGGCGACAAACCAAACAAATTTGGCTCTGGAACAACTTCTTCAAAATAACGCGCCATGGCTTCGACCTCACCTATGGGTGTTTCGTCATCCAGCAACAACACGGGCACACGGCCGAAAGGTGATTTGGCACGAAATGATTCATCATCATGTTCACGCTCCATCAAATTGATATGGGTGCGTGTCAACTCAATGGATTTTTCATGCAAAAATATATCCAAACGCTGGGGGTTTGGTGCCCCTTGGGTGGTGATAAGCCTCATGATCTTTTTAGCCTTTTTGCAAAACGCCTTCGAAGGCTCAAACGCCTTTCTAATGAATAAGTCTCCTGGCGCAGATAATCCATCAATGCCTGTCGGTTATGCAATTGTGGGTTAGCCGATGGGTCAATAAGTTCTCCAATCTGAACTTGAACAACCTTACCCACGCGTCGGCTGATTTCGCGAAAGATAAGGGCAAGCCGCATGGATGCACTGAAATGGCTGACCAACTGGAAAAGTCTGGAATTCTGACCTTCAAAAAACACTGGCAAAACGAGAGCCTTGCTTTCCAAAATCATTTTGGCCGTGAACGGTTTCCAATCATCATCAACAGCCCGGCCAAGGACTTTGGGCGCTGTGGAAATGCCGCCTGCTGGGAAAATAATCACACATCCATTTTCAGAAAGATGGGACATGGCTTTTTTTCGGGTGTCTAGGTTGGTTTTAAGTGCTTCGCGATTTTCCGCAAAATCAACGGGCAAAAAATATTGTTCAATTTCAGGGGCACGAACCAAGACAGCATTGACGAGCAACCTAAAATCTTCGCGCACATACTCCACCAGCCGGCATATGACCAAACCATCAAGAACGCCAAAGGGATGGTTGGACACGACAACAAGGGGACGATCCGCAGGGATGTTCATCAACTTTGTGGCATCATAATCAATACCAATTTCCAAAAGACGAACGGCAGCTTGCCAGAAGCTTTCACCTGGCTCGGGCGCCTGTCGGTTATGTTCATATAATCTTTTAAGCTTGGGCTGACCGGACAAACGCTCAATGAGCTGAACGATCTTACGCTTCCACCGCCCCTCAATCCCAAAAGCGTATGAAAAACGCTCCGCATCTTCCTCGAGGTGACGGCGCCGTTTAAGCATTAAGGATCCCTACCAAATCATGGGTCATGGCAATTTTGCTCTTGAGCAACCTTACCGACAATGCGGCATCGACACCAGAAACAGAACCATCATGGCCTTGAGCCAACACCGCAGGAACTTCATGGGTGAACCAACTTGGACGCCGCACCGATAAGATATGTCCTGGCAATTTGCCCACCAACAAATAAATAAGATGGGCCGCCAAATGGGCCTGATCCCCATCAAGAAGCACAGGAATACGCTCATAAGTGGCGGCAGCCATGGCACCCATCAATGCCGGGATGTCGCGTCCTACTGCTTGGGCCAACAATATCTCTGCATCTTGACGCCCCTTTGCCGCGAGGATCTGTTTTGCAACCTGGTCTTTATGGCTATCCCATCCAAATGTTTGGCTTGTTAAGGCAAGCAAATCTGCGCCAGTGGCGCATGCCTCCATGCCATAGGCCATGGTGGCAACTGACATGGCCTCGCCAAGCCCTTCCGATTCTGGCTCAAATGGCAGTGTTGGTGCCAATTCAAATAATGATAACCCTGTGCCTGCATCCGTCGCAGCATAACTTGCAAGACCGCCTGACCTACTATGGAGGGACACAAAATCTGAAACCTGCTGGATATCAAAATTGTCGCTGGCATAGCTTGCAACGAAAAGGGCAACGACAGGTTGGTTGATAACCCCCACCGCACCTTTTGACCAAGAACCATACCAGCGGGCCCAAACATGACCTTCCTTATCAATTTGCGCCACGGAACTGAGCGCAGCAAGGCCCCGCTCCAGCTCTGCGACCCTATCTAAGTCAGGTCCTGGCATCCCTGAAAACAAGGATTGAATATCTGCAAATGCTTTGGTCACATTCCCCCCAAATGGCCGTTCATGGCCCTACCAACGGATGCACATCTTGCGGCATCGCGATTCTTCGATCATCACCTATGACCATGGAGAGTCCCTGTCAAAAAATCTGCCGCCTGAATGAATCGCGGACCTATTGCACCGCTTGCAAACGCAGTTTGGCGGAAATCGCGGATTGGGCAAAGCTGGACCAGGCTACCCGCGACAAAATTGTTGATGAGTTGCCAACCCGCAGGCTAGACCGTAACTGAGTGGGTTACAAATACTTTTCCCGGATGGTTTTGCATGGAAATTCTTACCGATATTAAGCCCAACACTCGGGCCTATGAAGAACATGCCCTCATCAAAAGAACCGGTTTTCGGGAGTATGATGCAAGATGGCTGTTGGGCTCAGAGATCAACCTCAATGGATTTACGCTTCTTGGCGAAGCATTGGGGACACAATTGGTGGAAATGGAAATCACCCCTGCCATCATCGTGGGTCATGATTACCGTTCCTACTCACAATCGGTAAAAAACGCCCTCATCATCGGGCTTATGAATGCAGGCATTCATGTCCATGATATTGGGCTCTGCACCTCGCCCATGGCCTATTTTGCACAATTTCATCTCGACATCCCCGCTGTCGCAATGGTGACAGCATCTCATAACGAAAATGGTTGGACAGGGGTCAAAATCGGCACCGATCGCCCCCTCACCCATGGACCTGAGGACATGGCCAGGCTTCGCGATATCACCTTGAACAGATTGATGGTGACCCCTGGAGGTGGCCAACATCACAAGCATGAAGGCATTGCCGAGGCTTATATTGATGACCTCACCAAGGGCATAAAACTTACCCAGCCACTTAAAGTTGTTTGTGCATGCGGCAATGGAACGCCTGGAGCATATGCGCCAGAGGTTCTTCGCAGAATTGGCTGTGAAGTCATTGAGGAAACATGCGAGCTTGATCATGGATTCCCCAATTACAACCCCAACCCAGAAGATCTTGTGATGCTGAACGCATTGTCCAAAGCGGTCGAAGAACATGGCGCAGATATTGGCCTTGCCTTTGATGGTGATGGCGACCGCTGTGGGGTTGTGGATAATGAAGGCGAGGAAATATTTGCCGACAAAATGGGTGTCATCATGGCCCGTTGGTTTGCCAAAAAGCATGATGCCCCATTATTCATTGCCGACGTTAAATCGACTGGTTTGTTCATGACAGATGAGGAATTGCTTAACCTCGGTGCGCGAACCGAATATTGGAAAACAGGCCATTCTTACATGAAACGCCATGTTTATGATCGTGGCGCCTTGGCTGGTTTTGAAAAATCTGGGCATTATTTTCTTAATCAGCCCCTAGGACGAGGCTATGATGACGGCCTTCTTACTGCCGTGCTGATTTGCCAATTGTTGGAAGATGTTGGCAACCAAACCATGGCAGATCTGCGTCGCAGCCTTCCCATGACATGGTCCTCCCCGACCATGTCGCCTTATTGTTCGGATGAAACCAAATATGAGGTCGCCGAACGCGTGGCCAATGGTTTTGAAGAAGATGCTGCGGCAGGCTTGAAATTCAACGACCTAAAAATCACAGACATCAATCGCGTGAATGGCATCCGCATCACCTTGGAAGATGGAACTTGGGGCCTCATCAGGGCTTCATCAAACAAGCCCAATCTCGTTGTGGTGGTGGAGAGCCCAGTGTCAGAGGATCGCATGAAGGCCATGTTCAAAATCATTGACACCCGTCTATCCTCGATGCCTGAAGTGGGCGCCTATGACCAAAAAATTGATGTCTAAGCTCGTGACTATGAATGTGCTTGCTTAGATCGCCAAACCAACACGCAGAACATTCACGATAATGAGAACAGCAAATGCTTTGCGAAGTATGTTCAGAGGCATTTTGTGGTTCATCCACACCCCAACAGGCGCGAGCAAGAAGGTGATGGGAACAACAACCAAAAAGGCCAAGACGCTAAAATAACCAAGTGAAGGCCCTGGAATATCCACCCCATCGATATAACCCATGATGATAAAACCAAGTGCCCCAGGCACTGAGGTGCAAAGCCCCAAGATGGCCGCAGTACCAATTGCCCGACGCAAATCCATACCAAAAAGTGTCAGGGCCGGAATGCCCATGGCTCCGAATCCCAACCCCATCATGACCGAAAAAAAGCCCACAAAAACTCCAGTTACTGGCTGCAAAAGATTTGGCGATGGAATGACAATATTGGACCAATCTTTGCGCCCAAAGGCCATGTTACAGGCAAGCAATGGGCCCAACACCAAAAACAAAATTTGGAATAATTGACGTCCACCTTGGGTGCTAACTGCCGTTCCAGCAATGGCACCAATAATGATAAGCGGCGCCCAAATCATGGCGGCATCTTTAGAAAACGAACCTTTTTTATGATGGGCTTGGGCAGACCGCAGGGAGGTAATGATCACCGTGGCAAGTGATGTGCCCACTGCAGTTTTGACGGCAACGGTTGGGGGTGTTCCCATGATCATCAACACATCTGTGATGGCGGCCACGAGAATGATTCCACCACCAATCCCAAACATACCCGCGGCAATTCCTGCAACAACGCCAGAAATAATAAGGATCACAATGGGAAGGATAAGTTCTTGGCTCAGCTCAAACATGATCAGGCTGCCATGCGCGACAAAAACCCATCAAGCAAATTGTTATGGTCATGAATAGAACTTTCAGAAACCAATTGGCGCCAGGAACGTGCACCGGCGATATTGTGGTATAATCCTGCCATATGCCGCAATATTTGATGGGCCCGCCCACCCTGAGCCACGTGATGATCAATATAGCTGCGCATCTGCATGAGCACTTCTTCACGGGTTCTGGTTTGTGGTGCAAACATGAATGGATTTGCGTAAGCCGCACGACCAATCATCACCCCATCGAAGCGATGAAGCATATCCCTTGCTTGATCAAGACTGGTGATACCACCATTGATTTCCATGCGGATTTCATTGCCCCAGTGTTTTTTAAGTATCGCAGGCAGGTCGTAATTGAGCGGCGGAATATCCCTGTTTTCTTTGGGAGATAGCCCTTGCAACCACGCTTTTCTGGCATGAATAACAACATGCCGACAGCCTGCCTCAATCAATGCCTCAAGAAAATAAGGCAAACTGTTTTCCACTTCCTGGTCGTCAACCCCAAGCCTGCATTTGACTGATATTGGTTTTTCCGTTTTCCCACGCATGGCACGAAACATCGCGGCAACACGGGCCGGCTCCTTCATAAGCACCGCACCAAAACATCCCGATTGCACCCTATCACTTGGGCATCCAACATTAATGTTATACCCAACATAGCCTTCATGCTCATGACCAAATGTTTCTGCGATAGAGACAGCTTTGGCCATCTCCATGGCTTCGCTGCCACCTAACTGCAAAACACACGCATCATCCAATGATGAACGTGCCAGAAGTTGTGGCACATCACCGTGGATAAGCGCTTTGTCAACAATCATCTCTGAATAGGTAACCAAATCCGAATTAATCAATTTAATGAAGTGACGAAAATGTCGGTCGCTCCAATCAATCATGGGCGCCACGCTGAGCCGTGCGGCGTCTGTTGGTTCTTTTTGGGCTATGTTATTTTGGGTTCTCACGGTGATCTCAGCTACCTGACATAGGTCCATTCTGATTTATTAATGCCGATTATTCCTGCGCCTGAG
>DKOD01000109.1 GCA_002469865.1 Alphaproteobacteria bacterium UBA7371
GATCGAACGCATCACGCAAGACCCATCTATTCGGGTGTGCGTGCTCACAGGAGCAGAACCAGATGTATTTATTCGTCATTATGATTTGACGGTTCTGTCCCAACAGGCAGCAAAAATGACCGCCCGCAATATGGTATTCAAAACCGATCGACCCGTGCCTGAAGCGCCAATTCATATTACCATGCGCCTGATGGAAACCAGCCAAACGATCTTTATTGGAGCATTAAACGGAACCGCAATGGGTGGGGGATTTGAGTTAGCATTGGCCTGCGATCTTCGTATTGTTCAAAACGGTCCATATGCGTTTGGCTTACCCGAAATAAATTTAGGTATCTTGCCCGGCGCAGGCGGAACACAAAGGTTGACGCAATTTGTTGGGCCATCAAAAGCCATGCACATGATGCTCACCGGGGAATCACTCGGTCCTTCTGATTTGCTTTTGGAAGGGATAGCTTCCGCTTGCGTGTTGGATGCGCATGGGGAAGCATTGGTCATGGCACAGAAAATCGCCAACAAACCACAAAAAGCCGTTGGGCATATCAAGCGCCTTGTTCGACAAGCCATGGCAGCTTCACCGGCAAATCTTGCTGACGAACGAACATTATTTTGCGATTTGATGACGCAACCGGAGACCAATAGGTTGTTGCAAGAAGGTGCCATGGGCGCTCGGAAAATCACTGATGAGCCCTAATCAATTATTTTAGAGGCGCTTCAAGCAAAACCACAGAACATGCCGCCTCATCAAAACCAATAACCCCACCACCATTCTCGGCCAATCCAATGCGAGCCTTTTCAGCCTGTCGTTCTCCTGCCTCGCCACGCAATTGTAACCCAAGCTCATGAATCATCGATAATCCTGTGGCCCCGACTGGGTGGCCCTTTGAGACCAAACCACCTGACAAATTGACTGGTAGTGTTCCGCCAAGTTTGGTCTCACCTTTGGCCACAAGCTCTCCACCTTTTCCTTCTTCGGCAAATCCAAGCATTTCCAATTGGAAAATTTCGCAAAAAGAGGTCGCATCATGCAGTTCGATCAAATCAATATTTTGCGGCATTAGGCCAGACTTGCCATATGCCTTCTTTGCTGCGACTTGGCTGAGTCCAGGCTCAGAGGGCTCACGATATTTACCACCAGACAAAACCGATGCGCGCACCTTTACGGCACGGTTGCGAATTTCTTGGGGTTGTTTGGCCAACATATCCGCAGAAACAAGAATTGCAGCAGCTGCACCATCACCGATGGGCGCCGCCATGGAACGTGTGATGGGCCAAGAAACCTCACGGTCCAAAAGAACCTCCGCCACAGAAAGCTCAAAACGGTATTGGGCCTTCGGATTCATCGACCCGTGCCAATGATTCTTGGACGCAGCAAGGGCGATATGTTCTTGGGTGGTGCCGTAGGTCTTCATATGCCATGCCGCTTGCATGGCGTAGGTATCCATGAACACAGTTCCGCCTGAAATCTTTGGGTTAAATGGCTTACCAGCCTCCTCACCCCGTTTGGCATAGTAATCCATCCATTCATGGGGATCGAGTTGATCAATGCCACCTTCAAAAATTTCTAAAGTACGCGCAGAATCCCCTTGCACAAAGGTCTTTTCCACGCCTATCGCGAGTGACACTTCCATATCTCCCGAGGCAACATCCTTCCAAGCCCCATGAAATGCCATGGAAGCCGTTGCGCAACCTCCCTCAACATTGATCAAAGGAACACGCTCAGGAAACAGGCCATCGCGCACCAAAGGTGTGAAACAAACCTGTCCTCGAATATTGCGCTGGCCAAGTGTCCCCATGCCACAATTTCCAAACCAGGCTTGCTCAATAGGTGTCCCTTTCTCCCAACCAGCATCCGCAAGCACGTCAAGATAGGCCTCACGTGTTAGATCCTTGAAACTGTCATCAGGGCGTTTGCCAAAATTGGTGCATGATGTTGCAAGCACATAGACGTCACGCATCATTGTTTCCTTTCAAAAGGATTTTGCCATTGCGGCCATCCCGGGCAGCATGAGCAACTGCTTCGCGAACATGATCCAGCGGATAACGAGCTTCTATATCGGTTTGCAGAATGCCCTTGGCCAGTTTGGCTTCAAGAAAACTATGCAGGTCATGCATCTTTTGACGATTGGCCGTGCGGTACCAATCAAAAAGCCAAAACCCACGCAATTTCACGTCTCGAAAAACCAGATCACGTGGGTTTAGCTGATTTGTCTCACCCGAAAGTAGCCCGTATACAACAACAGTGCCCCTATCCATGACCGCAGCGCCTAAGGCTTCGGTGGCGCTCCCACCAACAGCATCCAAGGCCAATTTGGGCATGGCACTTGTTGCTGATGAAATAGCAGCAGCCATGTCCTGCCCCTCATCAATAATAACAATATCGGCACCATCGCTGCGCAAGGCTTTAGCAACGTCCCCACGACGAACAATATTAACCGTTTTGAGTCCAAGCTCATGGGCAAAGCGAATGACCATGCGACCCACATTAGAATTGGCTGCATTTTGCACAATCCAATCCCCAGCCTCCAATTTTACCATATCTGTGAGCATAAGGTAGGCGGTTGCTGGGTTGGCACGCATGAGGGCGGCCTGTTCAGGATCACATCCAGCAGGAGCTTTTGGCGCCATCCGTTCCTTGAGAATAACAGCATCCGCCCAGAGACCTGAACCCACGGGCAGGACCGCATCACCAACCTTTAGCTGAGAAACGCCATGACCAAGAGCATCGACGACCCCATAAGCACCAACGCCAGGTGTTGCTGGAAGTGTCATGGGTTGCGCCCCATACTGGCCCTGTATGGCGAGCAAGTCAGCTGGATTGATCGTCATCACCAGATTGCGCACACGAACTTCCCCAGGACCCGGGACTGGATCCTTTTCTTCAAGGATCTCTATCATTTTGGCTGGGTCACCATGACTTTTGAATATGGCTCTTTTCATGTTTCAGAAACTCAATTCATCCAAATTATGGTCGCAATGATGCCTGGATTGGGTTTTGGCATATAATGGATATCTAGGATTCCCATGCAGAATCCAAATGAATAGGGGTGATCACTTAGCCCCGCTTGCATCTGTGCATTGGTACCATTCTCAGCCTTGTCACCAACCTTAATATTTTTTTTCATTGCGCCGCCAAGAAACTGAATATTGTTCATAAAATACAAAGAAACCGATCCCAAATGAATTGGCACCTGTTATGCTTTATTCTTATTTAAGATAATTGGTAGCCGCCGGGTGCCTCTTGGCACCATTGCATCAAGCCATTCCGGTGGGGAGATGGGATCAAGTGCTATTTTTGGGAATCGGGCAAATAATCTTTCAATGGCAATACGACCCTCTTCTCGTGCAAGCTTTGCCCCCAAACAGAGGTGTATACCCTTCCCAAACGTAAGATGGCGGTTTTGTTTCCTTGTTATGTCAAAATGGTCAGCATCTGGGAATTCTTGAGGGTCACGGTTGGCTGAATTCACCATGACAAAGACACGTTGACCTTCTTTGATAACACGCCCTCTCAATTCATGGTCATGTGCAGCAACCCGAACGAGGGCGTTGGTCGGACCATCATAGCGCAGCACTTCTTCAATGGCGCTATGAATGAGAGCTGGCTCCTGTTTAAGTTTCAAGAGCTGGTCGGGATAGCGCAACAAGAGCAGAGTTGCATTGCCAATTAAGTTTGTTGTTGTTTCATGGCCTGCAAAAAGAATGAGAATACAAGTTGCCACCAACTCGTCTTCACTCAATTTGTCGCCCTCATCACGTGCATTAATGAGGTCCATCAAAAAACCTGTGCGTGGTTCCTTCGCGCGTTCTTTGATTAGCTCTCTAAAATAAGAGGACATTTGCTGGCATCCGTGCGCAGCACGGGCATACTTGTCTCCGGAATTGCGCGCCCCGCCAATGAAGACAGCCATGTCGTCTGACCAAGTTTTCAAATCATCGAACATGTCACGTGGCACATCCAAAAGGTCCATGATCACGAATGCTGGCAATTGAAGGGCAAATTCCGAAATAAGATCTATGTTGTTGGTATTTCCAGCTTCCAAACGGTCAAGCAGAAATTCCGTGATCTCAGCAATATTCGGCTGCATATTTTCAATGGCTTTTGTGGTGAAAGCGTGCCGAAGTATTTTGCGCACCCTTGTGTGGTCAGGTGGGTCGCGAAAAGCCAGCCATAGATTAAGGTAATGAACAACATCTGTTAACGTTTCAGCGTCTGCTGGTTGCAGTGCATTATAAAATTGCGTCAGTCGCTTAACCGATAGGTCATCTGACAAAAGCAAGTCCCTGACATCAACATAACGCGTAATAATCCAGGATTTTAAAGACGGACTCCAATGGACAGGGTCCTCTTCGCGCAAACGAGAATATATCGGAAACGGGTCTGCCATCACCATTGGGTCAGAGGGATCATAGATGATGTCTTTTGATGCTGGCATGACAACCATAAAGGCCCCTCAAATCAACAGTTAAAACCAAACGAACGTTTGATACTGAAGTTTTAACGCGCCTTTTCAACACAGACAAGAATAAGCCGGCTTCCCAACCCCAAAAGCGGCAGCAATCCGTTCAGCAATTGATCAAGAATTGTGTCATTTTTTGGCTGGAAAATTCGTTGCAAAAAGCAAATTGTTCGAGCCAGCAAGCTTTCACCATGTCTCTGCATGGGGGCGAATGTCCAGTTCGTGCGTCCAACCATCACGCCGTTGTTGGTGCAGGTACCAATAGGTTTCGGCAATACTATCAGGGTTCATTAAGGTGTCAGGCTGCAGCTCATCAGGATCCTTACCCGCCTGCCTCAACCGGTCACGCACAAATTCGGTGTCCACGCCCGCATCAATAACAAGATGTGCCACATGAATATTTTTGGGCCCCAATTCGCGAGCCATGGACTGCGCCAGACCCCTAAGCGCGAACTTGCCAGACGCAAAAGCCGCAAATCCAGAACTTCCACGGACAGAGGCAGTGGCTCCGGTAAAGAAAATCGAACCCTTTTGGCGTGTGACCATGTATTTTGCAGCTTCACGACCAGATAGAAAAGCACCATAGGCGCACATTTCCCAAACCTTACGAAATATCCGTTCTGTGGTTTCCAAAATAGGAAACTTAACATTGCCCCCGACATTGAAGATGCAGATTTCTATAGGTCCAATAACATTTTCCACATGGGCGAACATTTCTTTAGCAGTCTCTTCCTTGCGAGCATCCCAAGTAAATCCCTGGGCGGTGCCACCTGCCGCTTCGATCTTAGCAATCAAAGGCGCGAGCAGGTCACCGCGGCGACGGCCCAACACCACATGAAAACCCCCTTTTGCAAACCGTTTGGCAATGGCTGCACCGATATAATCGCCAGCGCCAATAATCAGACAGATGGGTTTTGATTCCATGGTTGCAACCTAAGCTGTGTCAGCTGCCTGGAAGGCCGGCCGAGCCTCAAGCCGGTCCGCATAAGATGTAAGATTGGGCAATATAGCAAAGTCGGCACCAAGACGTCGCGCCATGATAATGGCATGCCCCGTGATGGTGTCGGCAATAGTGAATTGACCTGCCAAATACTGCTTACCTTCCATATGCTGCTCGGCAGCAATGAGTGTCCTGTTCAGAAGCTTGAGTGCACGCATCGCAAGCTGTTCATTGCGCCGCTCAGGTGGCAGCAAAATGGTTTCGACAACATAATTGTTGATGGGTGGCATGATCATGCCTTCACCATAATGCAGCCATTGCAAATATTCAGGAAAATTTGACTCGGCCAATGTGGGTGTAAGGTGTGAAGCAAACTTGGCACCCAAATATTGAGCAATCGCAGTGCTTTCGCTAATTATCACCCCACCATCCACTAAGGTTGGTACGCGGCCATTGGGGTTTATCGCTGTGTATTCGGGACCGCGCATTTCCTTTTGGCCGAGCGTGAATTTTATTAATTCATAGGGCTGATCAATTTCTTCTAGGAGCCAAACCGTGCGCACGGCCCGCGACCTGGGTGCAAAATAAACCTTCATCATGAACCTTTTTGAAAAAACGTAACCAATCATCCGAAAATCCGACAGAAAAAGAGTCGGTAAACTTGTCATTAGGCTCAATCATTCGAACCAACAAGATCATTCGTGACCGTTTATCACAGTTTGATGGGGCTAAGACACACCGAATATGGCTTTGGTGGGTCCGTCAGTATTAAGTGGTAATAGCCTTAACCCAAAATACCTTTGACAAACTGCTTAATCTCCGGAAAGCCCAACTTAAACCCTACCATATCCAACCTGATCAAAAAAACGGCTTACCAAGTTGGTTCAAAGTCGTCCTGGTATTTCTCGAACTCATGTCCGCGCCTGAAATCATGCAACAATTTCGGAAAGTGCAGGTGGCGGACAGGAAGGGATTCGAACCCTCGAAGCGGTTGCCCGCTTACTCCCTTAGCAGGGGAGCGCCTTCGACCACTCGGCCACCTATCCACCAACCCACTTACATGAAGGCTTGATTGCCACGCAACACCCCAAAAAAGTCAATGTTATTTACTTGATGGGACATTCCCATTAAATAAATCGCCACAGAAAAGAGAGAACGTTTTGGGGGGGATTTAACATTGAAGACGTTTCTTGCTGCCGTTTGTGGCTTATATGCGACCCATTGTTTTGCTATTGAGCTACCTCCCAAAGAACTCGATTGCATGGAACGCAACGCCTATTTTGAGGCCGGAAACCAGCATTATGAAGGAATTCGGGCTGTTGTGGCAGTGACACTTAATCGGGTGGAGAGCAAAATTTATCCCAATAATGTCTGCGATGTTGTTTGGCAGAAATACCAGTTCTCCTGGACCCATGACGGCAAGTCCGACACCCCATCAAACAAAAAACAATTTGCCAAGGTGAAGGAATACGTGGACCTCGCACTCAAAGATTACAAAGGTGGGTACAAATTGCAAAATTCCATGTGGTTCCATAACCACACCGTGAACCCCAAATGGGCAAAACAGAAAAAGAAAATAGCAACCATTCGGGACCACACTTTTTATGGCGACCACTGACGCGCAAGCACCACAAAGCTTCACGGACCGTGGGCTTGAATGGTCAGGTGTGGTCACGGCAATTATTTATTCCCTTCTGGTTGCCTCGAACACCGGCTTGGAATTTCTTGGCTTTGGGCTGCTGCTGGCCTCTTCTTTTTTGATTGGTCTGTGGGCCTGGCGGCGTTCCTACCTGGGCATTTTTTTGTTGCAATTTTTTTATGCCTCCGCGGCCATCATTGGTTTGTTTCGTTGGGGCTGACCAAAGGATTTCCAAAAAAATAAAACCAAAGTTCCCTATGCCCTTGACCAGCTTGGCTTGAAGGGCAAGTAAGCTATCACGTATCCGGTCAGGGGATCCAGCTTGGAATATTTTCTGCAACAGCTCATCAATGGCCTGTCATTGGGGTCCATTTATGGATTGATCGCCATTGGCTACACCATGGTCTACGGCATCATTGGCATGATCAATTTTGCCCATGGCGATATTTACATGATTGGCGCTTTTTTGGCGGTAATCGGCTTCACCGCGATTGGGCTGGTTGGGGGGCTGTGGACGCCACTTGCCGTGGCGCTTGTCCTCATCATCGCCATGGTTTTCACCGCGGCCTATGGCTGGGTGGTGGAACGCTTCGCCTACAGGCCATTGCGTGGGTCGTTTCGTTTGGCCCCACTCATTTCAGCCATCGGCATGTCCATTCTCCTGCAAAATTATGTGCAGCTGGTTCAGGGCGCGCGGGTCAAACCCATCAGCCCCGTGGTGCAAGGTGGCTTTGAGTTGATGGAACGTGATGATGGGTTCACGGTGAACCTCTCCTACATGCAAATCATCATCATTGTTTTGACGCTGGTTTTGATGATTGTGTTTGCAACCTTGATTGCGCGAACAGCGCTTGGCCGTTCACAACGTGCCTGCGAACAAGACAAAACCATGGCGGCGCTTGTCGGTATTAACGTGGACCGAACGATTTCACTGACCTTTGTGATTGGTGCTGCGTTGGCAGCCGTCGCTGGCGTTATGGTGACGATGTATTATGGTGTCGTTGATTTTTACATCGGCTTTCTGGCCGGCGTGAAGGCCTTCACCGCCGCGGTGCTTGGAGGTATTGGCTCCCTACCTGGCGCCATGATTGGTGGTATTTTGATTGGCCTGATTGAGGCCTTCTGGGCCGCATATTTTTCTGCCGAATATAAGGATGTGGCTGCATTCTCAATTCTGGTTCTGGCCCTTATTTTTCGTCCCTATGGTATCCTTGGGCGGCCAGAGGTTGAAAAAGTATGAGTTGGCGGCTGTCCCATGATGGGCTCCGTGAGGTTCTTATGGTCATGATGGTGGCCATGCTCCTGCTGTTGCCCATGGTTGGGCTTAGAACGGTTGATTCCTCCAGCGGGCTTGGAATCGACCTTCACATTGCTGCTGTTTTTTGGGCAGTTCTGTTGATTGGTCTTGGCAAAAAATCCCTGGTTGCCGCACGGGAAAACATCCCCGTCATCGCGTACCCTGCCGCATGCGTCATGCTGCTCAGTGGTTTTTTGGCGCCATTGCCCACCGGATTTTTGGAATTTTTTGCCTTGGCCGGCGGCTTCATCTGTCTCACCAACGCCATATTGATGACCCTGCGTGGTGGCCGGCCGATATCCAAAAATTCCTTTGGCGAGGGCATGGATGTTGTGGCCACCAAGATCCAGGCAGCCACGCCCCAGGTGGCCTGGGTGATGTTTGCCATCGTGGTGGCCCTACCCTTTGTATTTCCTGACCGTTATGTCCTCGACGTATCCATTCTTATTTTGACCTACATCATGCTCGGTTGGGGCCTGAACATCATTGTTGGCCTGGCGGGTCTTTTGGACCTTGGCTACGTGGCCTTCTATGCTGTTGGGGCTTATTCTTACGCCCTCTTAGCCATTAATTTCGATTTGAGTTTTTGGGTATGCCTGCCCTTAGCCGGCATTCTTGCCGCTTTTGGGGGTCTTTTGCTGGGCTTCCCAGTTTTGCGGCTGCGGGGTGATTATTTTGCAATTGTGACCCTGGGGTTTGGGGAAATCATCAGGGTGGTCTTGATCAATTGGTACCAGGTAACCGGCGGCCCTGATGGGATTAACTCCGTCCCCAGACCGAGTTTTTTTGGGCTGGCTGAATTCACCAGAAGACCAAGCGGTGATCTTCCGGCATTCCATGAAATGTTTGGCCTCGATTATTCCTCCATCCACCGAATTATTTTCCTTTACTATTTGATCCTTGTGTTGGCGCTGGTGGTGAATTTTCTTTCGGTGAGGTTGCGCAAAATGCCTATCGGCCGTGCCTGGGAGGCCATGCGTGAAGATGAAATCGCTTGTAAGTCTTTGGGCCTCAACCGCACCAACTTGAAATTAATGGCCTTCATGATCTCCGCCACCTTTGGTGGCTTTGCCGGCGCCTTCTTCGCCACCAAGCAGGGCTTCATCTCGCCAGAGAGTTTTACCTTTATTGAATCCGCCATCATTCTTGCCATTGTCGTGTTGGGCGGCATGGGCAGCCAATTGGGCATTGTGATTGCAACCCTTTTGGTGATCGGCCTGCCGGAAATATTCCGGGATCTTGAACTTTATCGAATGTTGACCTTCGGCATTGGCATGGTCCTCGTGATGGTCTGGCGACCACGTGGCCTGCTTGCGGTTCGGGAACCAAGCATCCGACTCCATGGGCTCCATGGTAAGGGTGCCAAATCATGACAACACCCCTTCTCCATGTGGAGCAGCTGACCATGAAGTTTGGCGGCTTAACGGCCGTTGATGCGGTATCTTTCACGGCCGAGCGCCATGACATCACGGCCATTATTGGCCCCAACGGTGCCGGCAAAACAACCCTGTTTAATTGCCTGACGGGCTTTTACCGCCCCACCTCAGGCGCCCTCACCTTAACGCATGATTTGGGTGAATATTTGCTGGAGCGCATGGAGGGGCATCAAATCGCTCATCAAGCACGTGTGGCCAGAACATTCCAAAATATTAGGCTCTTTGAGGGCATGACGGTCCTTGAGAACCTACTTGTGGCCCAACATCACAAACTCATGCGTGCCTCCTCCTTCCTGATTGGGGGCATTTTCAAGTTACCAAGCTACCGGCATGCCGAAGAAGAGGCCGTGATGTTGGCCACCAAATGGCTTGAAGAGGTGGGCATGGCCGATAAGGCTGATTGGCTTGCTGGCAACCTACCCTATGGCGACCAACGCCGGCTTGAGATCGCCAGGGCCATGTGCACGGACCCCAGAATGCTCTGCCTCGATGAACCTGCGGCAGGCTTAAACCCGCGTGAAAGTGCGGAACTTAATCAATTGATCAAAAACATCCGGGACCAACATGGCTGTGGGGTTTTGTTGATTGAACATGACATGTCCGTGGTGATGAACATATCTGACCATGTGGTGGTGCTTGATTATGGCAAAAAAATTGCCGAAGGAACGGCCGATGAGGTCCGCAACAACCCTGATGTGATCCGTGCCTATCTCGGTGATGATGAGGAGGAGGAAGCCTGATGTTGGTCATCGAGAACCTCCGCACCAATTACGGCGCCATCGAAGCCCTCAAGGGGATTTCCTTAGATGTGCAAGAAGGCGAAATCGTGACCCTAATCGGCGCCAATGGCGCAGGAAAATCCACCACCTTGATGTCTATTTCCGGGGCGGTGCCCGCCCAATCCGGGCGCATCATTTTCGACGGTGAGGACATCACCAAGCTGCCTGCCCATGAGATTGTCCGCCGCAAAATTGCCCAGGCACCTGAAGGCCGGCGGATATTCCCACGCATGACCGTGGAAGAAAATTTGATGCTCGGTGCCATGACCGCTGATCCTCAAAATTATGACCGCAATAGGGATGAAGTCTTCGAACTATTCCCAAGATTGAAAGAACGCCGTAGCCAGCGCGGTGGAACATTATCGGGCGGCGAACAACAAATGCTCGCCATTGGCAGGGCCTTGATGTCCGAGCCAAGGCTCCTGATTCTTGATGAACCATCGCTGGGCCTTGCCCCCATGATTGTGCGGCAAATTTTTGAAATCATTGCCAAGGTCAACAAAGAGCGTGGCCTCACGGTGTTCATGGTGGAGCAGAATGCAAATCAGGCACTGAAGATCGCACACCGCGCCCATGTCCTGGTGACCGGCGAAATCACCTTGAGCGGAAAAGGGGCCGAACTTCGTGCCAATGAAGAAGTCCGTGCTGCCTATTTGGAGGGTCATTGATGCCTGGCCTTGAAAACATTGCCGTCTTTATCGGCCTCACTGTTGTGGTGTTTGGTGGTGCCGCCATTTTGGCTGGTCAGGCCCTGGCTGAATCCTGGAAACCTCGATGGGTGCTTGTGGCCTATGTGGGCCTCATGGCCTTGGGGGCACGTTTTTTGCATTATGGCATGTTTGATGAAGATTTGTGGTCCCTCTTGGGGCTTATCTACTCATTCACCGCCATCCTTTTGATTGCGCTTGTAGCCTATCAAAGGGC
>DKOD01000028.1 GCA_002469865.1 Alphaproteobacteria bacterium UBA7371
AACATATCCAAGACCATGCCCCGGCTAAAGGCGCCGGGCATCACTGATTTGACCTGTTGGGAAAGGGGCTTTCCCTCTTCCACCTCATCGGCGGCTGGTAAGAACATGATGGTGGGGGTGAATAATGCGCCCCATTTTTTGACCATTTCCTTCTCAGGTAGGGCTTCGCCATCCAGATCCAGCATTTCACGGTCACCAAACATGTTGATCTGGATCATGTCGAAATCCGCCGTGATGGCCTCGCGGACATCATCTCGGCTGAGAACTTCCTCATGCATTTTTTTGCAGTAAATGCAGCCCCGTTGCTCGATGATCAACGCCACCCTCTTGTTGTTCGCATCCGCTTCGTTAATGTCATCGTTCAATTCAAGAAAGCTATCCAGAAACCATGGTTGGATATGAAGCCCATCCTCATTCATCATGGCCGCATGGGCACCGCCATAAGCCATCAATCCCAGCAGCATTGCCGACAATAATTTTCTCATTTTTACCCCCTCATGATTGGTTGATCAGCATCAATGATAAAACAACAACATCCCATTTTGCGAATTGTTTCTCATGGGGCTTGGTCATGCTTGCCGACCATGGTTTGCAACTTGCATGATATGCCTTGTGAATCATGTACAGGTGTCGTGTGACCATTCTGCAAGCCTATGAACAACTCCTTCAACGCCAATCCATGAGCCGCGACAAGGGTCAGGCAGCATTGGCACTTCGCATGGACCAAGTTTTGCATGATCTGAACACCCGGACCAGCCATCATGGTTTCTTTGGTCGCTTGTTTGGTGGCAAACCCACCCTAACCCGTGGTGTATACATTCATGGGCCCGTGGGGCGTGGTAAGTCCATGATGATGAACCTATTGGTGGAGGCAGCAGCTGGTCAGGCCCGACGGTTGCATTTTGCCGAATGGACAGCCCAGCTCCATGAATTGATGGCCCAAGCAAGAAACAATCAAGGTGACCCTATTGCCCATGTGGTTTCATCTTTTGCAGGCGGAACCAGGCTACTTTGTGTGGACGAATTGGAGGTTCGTGACATCACCGACGCGATGCTTCTTGCAAGGGTGATGAAGGGCTTATTTGCCAAGGGGTTGGTGCTTGTCACCACCTCGAACACCCCACCGGATCAGCTTTATGAAGGGGGGCTTAACCGACCATTATTTTTGCCCTTTATTCAAGAAATCCATCACCATTGTGACGTGGTGTTCTTGGATAATGGAGAGGATTACCGACGCCGCCATCTCCAAGAAGCTGGCGTTTGGCATCAAAGAATTGGCGGAAAACAAGCCCAGGAATACCAATCCCTTTGGGCAGACTGGACAGCGGAAAACCCGCCCATATCCAGACAACTGGCTGTTCAGGGGCGGGTTTTGCCTGTGGCTTCATCTGGTCGGGCAGCCCGTTTGCCCGCAAGCCGTCTGTTGGCCGAAGATCGCGGCAACATGGATTTTAAAATTCTTTCTCAAGCTGCTGACATTGTCTTTTTGGATGGACTTACCCCCATGATCCAGCGGGATCATGCCAGGCGGTTTGTGATGTTGGTGGACATCTTTTACGAACAGGGCAAATTGTTGGTCGTTGATGCCGAGGTGCAGCCTAAGGACCTTTTTGATGACCAGGAAAATCTTGGCTTTGCCCGAACATTATCACGCCTCACCGAAATGACATCCACCGATTGGGTGGCGCAGCACATGGATAAGTAAATCTTGTTACCGCCCCATGCCTGAGTCGATGAGCTGTTTGCGGATGGCCCTGGTTTGGCCAAATAGTTCTTCCATGGCCTCGCCATCGCCGTAACGGATCATGCGCTGCACGGTGACAAGATCCTCGATAAATCGGCCAAGCATTTCCATGACAGCTTCGCGGTTGTTCAAAAACACATCCCGCCACATCACTGGATCTGAACCTGCCAGTCGCGTGAAGCTGTCAAAGCCGCCGGCTGAATATTTGATCACCTCCGATGAGGTAACCTGTTCCAAATGGTTTGCTGTTCCCACGGTGGAAAACGCCACCAGATGGGGAATATGGCTTGTGATGGCCATCACAAGATCATGGCGGTCAGGCGTCATCAATTCCACCCGCGCGCCGACATCTTCCCAAAGCTTGGTGACGATTTTTTGCGCCCCTTCATCACCATTTTCCAGGGGTGTGATGATGCTCCAGCGCTGGGCAAAAAGGCTCGCAAAACCATGTTCAGGACCTGATTTTTCGGTGCCTGCAATGGGGTGGGCGGGAACCCCGTGCAAACCCTGACGAAGGGTGGCAAATTCTTTTGCCACCATGGATTTGACCGAACCCACATCGGTGACCACAAGACCATCGGGGCCGTGTTCGTTAATTTCCTTCACCAAACCCTCATAGGTCCCAACAGGTGTGGCAAGCACCACAATATCAGCCCCATCCAGCCCTTCGGCCAGCTGATTGACCACATGACCCAAGCCCAATTGCTTGGCCTTGCTGCGCACGTCGTCATTGGCGTCATGAAGGATGATGTCATACCCGCCGGCCTGTTTTAAGGCGCGTGCCAAAGAGGAGCCAATAAGCCCAGCGCCAATGATCAATGTTTTCATGATGCAGCCCAATCTTTGATGGACTCTTGAACACGTTCCATGCCGGCGTGATCACCAATAGAAACGCGAAGGCCCTGGGGGATATGGTAAGATGCCACCGATCTGGTGATGATGCCATCACGACGCAAATGCTGGTCGAGATTTTGGGATGCTTGGGCATCTTCGAGCAAAAGCGTCACAAAATTCCCGGCAGAGGGAATATGTTGGATCTGCTGTTGGTTCAAAAATGCCACAAATTCTTGCTTAAGTTTGTTGGTTTTTTGGACGGCATTCCGCCACCATTTTGTGTCCAAGATGGCTGCCTCCGCCGCAGCTAGACCCACGGAAGAAACATTAAAAGGCCCCCGAATGCGGTTCATCACTGAGATGATGTCTGCCGATGCGACGCCCCAGCCCACGCGCAAACCACCCAGGCCATGGACCTTCGAACATGTCCCTGTGGCCACCACATTTGGCCGCTCCATGGCCAATTTGTGGCCAGGATCAAAGTTTTCTTCAGCTTCCAAATATTCCCCATAGGCGCCATCGAGCACCAAGAGAATGTTGGTGGGTAGTTCATCGGCCAGGCGCTGGATTTCCGAAGCGGGAAGCCAGGTGCCGGTGGGGTTGTTGGGGTTGGCCAGAAACACCGCTTTGGTGTTGCTGTTCACCGCATCGAGAATATCGTCCACCTTGGCGCAAAAGTTTGTTTCATCAACAGAGACAGGCCGGGCACCTGCGCCCATGGCATATATTTTGTACATGGCAAAAGCATGTTTGGTGTGGATCACTTCGCTGCCCGGCGGGCAAAAGCCCTTGATAGCGAAAGAAATAATTTCATCGGAGCCAGCGCCACAGACCACATGTGCATCATGAAGGCCATATGCATGGGCGATGGCTTCCCGCAAAGCCTGATGGCCACCATCTGGATATAATTGGGGTTCGGTCAAAGCAGCCAGGGCCGTTTCTCTCGCCGCTGGTGAACAACCAAAAGGCGATTCATTGGACGACAATTTGAGCATATGATCATGATCGAGTTTGCTCTCACCACCTTTGTAGGGCGTGATGTCCATGATGCCATCAAGGGGCCTTGGGCGTTCGTTCATGACCAATATCCAGTCTGATTTTCTATCTTCGTTAAAGAAGTAGCCAGTTTGCCTAACTTCTGTCCATTGTGCCCAACCCCTCGGGTACAGAACGTAGGTGCAGATCGCGCTGAGGAAATGGAATTTCTATTTTATGGCGGGCAAAAGCAGCATCCACGGCGAAACGCAGATCTGAAGAAACCGTGAGCACCTGGCCATAATCCCCAATGTAACAACGCAAAGAGAAGTTTAGTGAGGAATCGGCGAAATCCATGAAGTAAACATTGGGTTCTGGAAAATTTAACACCTTGTCATGGCCATGGGCCACCTCAAGAAGAATTTTTTTGACCTTGCTCACATCTGATCCGTAGGCGACCCCTATGTTGATCACAACCCGACCTTGGCGGTTCTTGTAAAACCAATTGGTCACCGGTTGGGCCACCAATTCGGCATTGGGCACAATCACGGAGGCGCGGTCAAAGGTCTCTATTTCGGTGGCACGCACCGAAATTCGCCGCACATAACCTTCTGTTCCACCGGCCACCACCCAGTCACCCACCTTAATGGGTCGTTCGGCCAATAGGATAAGCCCGGAGACAAAATTATTGACAATGGTTTGCATGCCAAAGCCGATACCCACCGACAGGGCCGATGCGATCAGGGCAAAGTTTGATAAATTTACCCCAGCGGTGGACAGCGCGATGATCGCTGCGAGAATAAACCCCACATAACCAAGACTTTGGCGAAGAGAATCCTGGGCAGAGCTGTCCAATTGGGTGCCGGGCAACACACGATCGGACAGGATTTTTTGCACCGATTTGGTAAGCCAAATCAGCAACACAAACACACCAACGCCCATGCTCACGCCGATAAGTGACAAGCTCACGCCGCCGATTTCGATGCCAAAAATGAGGCGGCTCACCAGCTCGCCCATATGGTTGCCAAACGCACCCCATAGGTGGGTGATCACAAGAATGGTGCCAATCACAATCAACACATCAAACAAAAACACCAGAACTGCCGACGGTCTGGTTTCGCGCTCAGATGTTTGCGGCTGCTTGCCCATGGCCATGCGCAAGCTTCTCAGGATTTCCACAATGATCAGATGCACATAGATGGCAAGCACCACGACCAAGACAGAGCGCACCATGGCGTCGAGAAAATAGCTGGCCGCATTATAGTAACCAGCCAAGGTTGCCACGAGGCAAAAGACACCCACAACCCTGAGCCCAAGACCAGTGATATGCATCAATTTGCGCTTGGTATCCCCCTGACGATGCGAACCTGTTGGGCTGCGCCCTGTGTCATGTCGATGATGCAAATGACGGGTCAATTGAACAACCAAGATTGCCGATGTGGCCAACATGAAGGTCAAGGGAAACGTGGCAACCATTCTTTCCAGTGATAACGCCTCCATGATCCCAAATAGGGAATCGGCAACGGCGAGCAATGCCACCAATATGGAAGCCGGCCAACGAAGTTTCAGAACATCTTCATCCGGCAATCGGATGGGCCGCAATTGTGCCCGAGCCGGCGATAGAAAACTGGTGATGATGCCGACACTGATCCATGCAATTGTCGCTGCAGTCAAAATCGCCACCAGTGCATTGGTGGCTTCTTCACTGAATCCGCCAAGCCCCACAAGAACGAGATCGCTGAAGAATATGAACAGAGCGGTGGGTATGATCCGGCTGAGCAGCAACAGAATGGCGGCGCGCATATGTTGGTAACGCTGGGGCTGTCCTGCCATGCGGTCCGCCATCCGGCTCGTGCCATGTTGTACAAACAAAGTGACAGCCAGCAAAATCAAGATGGCAAGCATGCTGGCCAATGCTTGGCCTTGATCCACCACAAAGCTTGATGTTTTTTGGGCGACTTCGCTTAGGGCCGAAAAATCACCCTCCCAAAAAGATGACGAAAAGACCGATGGCTGTCGGGTGATGAGGTTGGTGACAAAATTTTCTTCTGACGCATCGGACAATTTCGTGGCCAGCTCAGTGATTCGGACCTCGGCGAGCCGCAATTCAGCAAGTTCAGCTTGTATCTTGCGCAAGGATGCCGTGATGCTTTTTCGGCTTTGGGCAAGATCAACTGGCTCTTCCTCGCCTTTTTCAACATCAGGTGGGGGGCCCAATGCCTCCAATTGTGCTTTGATGGCCTCACGTTTTGCCTGAGAAATGTCCAATTGGCCTTTGACCTTGGTATCAAATTGGTCGGTTTTTTCCTTGAGACGCTGGAATCCATCGCTGGACAAGCTGCCGCGGGTTAACTCAGCTTGTGCATTTTCCACCATCTCCATTATTTGCGAGGAGAGAGGGAGGGCCTCATCATTGGCCCCTAAGCCTGGACTTGGGCCTGCGAGCAAAAAAAGCATCAAGATGCTGAATTTTACGAATATTTTTTGTGCTTTCATCTCAGACTCTCGTAAGGGTTGTGTCCGTGCGAAGACAGGTTTAAGCGTTCGGCGTCTGCGATATGCGGGGCCCAACCTAACCCGCTTTTAGCCATAGGAGTTCGCCCATGTCCCGTCCAAAAATTGCCCTCATTGGCGCCGGTCAGATCGGTGGTACGCTTGCCCATCTCATTGGCCTTAAAGAATTGGGGGACGTGGTTCTCTTCGATATTCAGGAAGGCATGCCTGCCGGCAAGGCCCTAGATATTGCCCAATCATCACCTGTTGATGGCTTTGATTGCAACCTTAAAGGGGTCAGTGACTACAGCGCCATTGCCGGCGCCGATGTGGTGATTGTGACGGCGGGTGTCCCGAGAAAGCCTGGCATGAGCCGTGATGATTTGCTTGGTATCAATTTGAAAGTCATGGAAGCGGTGGGCACGGGAATCAAAGATAATTGCCCCGACGCCTTTGTGATCTGCATCACAAACCCTCTGGATGCCATGGTTTGGGCCTTGCGTGAATTTTCTGGCCTCCCCCATGAAAAAGTGGTGGGCATGGCCGGTGTGCTCGATTCCGCACGTTTCCGCTTTTTCTTGGCCGAGGAATTTAACGTCTCTGTTGAAGATGTGACTGCTTTTGTGTTGGGTGGTCATGGGGACACGATGGTGCCATTGATCCGCTATTCCACTGTGGCCGGTAT
>DKOD01000129.1:0-7965 GCA_002469865.1 Alphaproteobacteria bacterium UBA7371
ATGACCTGGGTCCGGTCTGGTTGCACAACATTTGCACCATCAACCATGGATCACCTTCCAAAGATTGGCGGGGGTCAGCGGCATTTGAATGTCTGCGGCTTTCTGCCCAAGGCCGTGACGGGCAAGGGCATCAGCCACCGCATTAACCACCGCGGGTGTGGCGCCAATGGTGCCCAATTCGCCGACACCCTTCACGCCCAACACATTATTCACCGACGGCATGGATTCATCCATGCTCGTTTTGAACAAATCCGTGGCAATATCTGCCCGTGGGGCTTGGTAATCCATCAGGCTTCCTGTCAGCAGCTGACCGCCTTCGGGATCATAAACAACTTCCTCGGCCAGGGCTTGGCCAATGCCCTGAACCGCACCGCCTTCAAGCTGGCCGATCACCACCGTGGGGTTCACCACCCTACCCACATCATTGGCTGAGGCATAGGCCGCCACATGGGTAACACCGGTCTCCGGGTCGATTTCTACTTCACAGATATGACAACCATTGGGCCATGTTGGGCCTTTGGCTGTGGTGCTGCTGGCCACTTCAATGCGGCCATCGGGTTGGCTTCCGGCAAGCTCGGCCAAATCACGTTTCATGTCGGTGCCGGCCACGGCAAAAATGCCGGCTGCATATTCAAGATCCCCTGCTTCCACTTCCAATTGCTCAGCGGCCAGGGCTCGGGCTTTGTCCAGGGCCTCACCGGCACCCACTTGAACCGCGGCACCGCCGGTGAATAGCGAGCGGGAACCGGCAGAGCCGAACCCATTGCCATGGTCGGTGTCGCCAATGACCATGCGGATACGCTCCGGGGCCACGTCAAACACATCAACCACCAACTGCACCAAGGACGTCATGATGCCTTGGCCCATTTGGTTGATGGCTGACGCCACCTCCACGACACCATCATCCATGATCGATACCCGGACATTTTCTTCCAGGGCATTGCCGCCGGTCCATTCCAAGAAGGTGGCAATGCCAAGGCCGCGCCACAAACCCTTGGCTTCAGATAATTTGGCGCGCTCTTCAAAACCATGCCAGTTGGCAAGGGCCAATCCTTGATCCATCACGGATTCAAAACCACCCACATCATAGGTTTGGCCCATGGCATTTTTATAGGGCATCTGGGATGGGGCCACAAAATTCTTCCGACGAAGCGCAACACGGTCGAGGCCTGTTTGACGCGCAGCCTCATCCATCAAACGTTCGATGATATGGATGGCTTCGGGGCGGCCAGCACCGCGATAGGGTCCCGTGGTGGCGGTGTTGGTGGCAATCGCCTGATAGGCAAAATCAATCATGCCAATGTCATAGACAGATGTCTGAACCCAGGGTCCGATCAGGGCTTGGATGGCAACACCCGACATGGTGGGGGCCGCCCCAACATTGGCCCGGCTATGGACACGCAGGGCCAAAATCTTGCCCGCATCATCCAAGGCCATGGCCGCATCGGTGACCACATCACGACCATGATAGGTGGCCAGAAATTCTTCATCCCTCGAGGAAACCCAAGCCACAGGGCTTTTGAGGCGATGGGCGCAATAGGCCACGGCAACATCTTCTGGGTAGGGCCCTGTTTTCATGCCAAAGCCACCACCAACATCACCCACAAGCACATGCACATCGTCGGTCTGTAGGCCCAAAAGACCTGCAACAGCACCCCTGATGCCCGTGGGCATCTGGCTGGAAAGGCGGATTTCCAATCGGCCATCACGCATTTGGGCAAGAACCGTGCGTGGCTCAATGGTGAGGGCTATCAGGCGTTGGTTGTTGATATGGAGTTTGACCACATGCTCTGCCTGACCAAACAGCTGATCCACCTGGGCGGCATCGCCATATTGGGTCGCAGCCACAATATTGTCAGGTGCATCAGCAATGGCCATGGCGCCTTCCGCCATGGCTTCATCCATGGTGATGGCAAAAGGTAGTGGCTCATACTCAACCATGATGGCTTCGCCTGCAGCCTCGGCGATTTCCTTGCTGTCGGCCACGATTGCGACCACAGGTTCACCCACAAAACGCACCCGATCCCTGGCCAATATATGGCGCGGGGCACCGGCGGCATCACTGCCATCGGGCCTTTTAAAATTGGCCACACCGGGCAAATGACCGATATTCTCCGCCGCAAGATCCGCACCCGTCACGATGAGGCGCACACCATCCATGGCCCGTGCATCTGTGGCATCGATGGACAAAATATTGGCATGGGGCTCCGTGGAGCGTAGGAAGATTACATGCCCACACCCCTCCGGCAACATGTCGCCGGCATAAGCGCCATGGCCCTTGAGAAGAGCTTCATCCTCAAGACGATGAACCGCCTTACCACTGCCAAAACGTGTGTCGATTGCCTGTTCCATGAGCCAGCCCTTCTCGGTGATAAAAACTTCAGATTTGGTTGTAATGTTTTGATCGACTTAACACCAGTTGCCTTGAAAGCAAGCGGGCCAATTTGACGCCCCAGCCTTTGCTAAAAATATGCCTTGGTCAAAGCAAACCTATGGCTGGCCTGACATCAGTCCCTTGGTGAAACGGCTCTTGAACAGATAAAAGGCCATGGCGCCGGAAATCAAAAAATTCGCCCCGGCCAATGATATGCCCAAAAAGGTGATGGCTGGCTCGTCGCAAGGTGGTGGGCTTCGGCCTTCCAAATCCGCCTGCAAGGCCTCCAAGGATAATGCCGGCCCACTGCCCCCACAGGGCAAATCAAGATACCAAAAGCCATATTCAAAACCCGCATGGGCGCCAGCCAATATGGTGGAGACTGACCAAGCAAGGCCTAAGGTGATGAGGCCAAGACCGGGCAAAAATTGCAGGCGCCAAAAAAACAGCCCCAACCCCACCAGCAACAAATGAAGGTAACGCTCGCGAAGGCACAGATAGCAAGGCTCCAAACCCACAAGATATTCAAGCCCAAAAGAGGAAAGGAGCAACAAGCTTGCCACCATTAAGCTGATCGACGTGGGGGTTAGCGCCAACATCGCGTTACCTATTGGCCCCAGGGACCCAAAGGACATCTGCCTTGCCTTTGTCATTGCCAAAACGCGCCAGCACGAAACACAAATCCGACAGGCGGTTCACATAGGCCACCGCATGGCTGTTGATGTCCTCTTTTTCGGCCAAGAGCACCATGTCCCGCTCGGCCCGACGCACCGTGGTGCGGGCCAAATGCATGGACGCAGAAAACGCACTGCCTGCAGGCAAGATAAAGGAACGCAAGGGTTCCAATTCCCCATTATGCCGGTCGATACATTCCTCAATCCAGGCAACCTGACTTTTCACCACCCGCAAGGGTTCATATTCATAAGAGTCCCGCATGGGGGTGCAAAGATCCGCGCCGACGTCAAACAAATCATTCTGAATCCGCGAGAGCACCTGGTCCATGTCATCATCTGCATGCAGCCGCGCCATGCCCAACACGGCGTTGGATTCATCCACCGCCCCATAGGCAGACACCCGCAAAGAACCCTTTGACACCCTGCTGCCATCGCCAAGTGCGGTGTCACCGTCATCGCCTGTGCGTGTGTAAATTTTGTTGAGCACCACCATGGGAAAATCCTTTGTTTTGAGCCAAGTTACGCCGGGTGAGAGCTAAACCATCACCGGCACAGATCAAGCGGGCAAATCACACCAACAAAGCTTCACCCATCTTGGCAAATTTGTCTGCCCGGTCCTTGGCAATATCCCCAGACCCCTCCAGCGCCAATAATGAGGCTTCCAATTCATCCCCCACCGAACGAATGGCCTCGTCATGACTGCGGTGGGCGCCGCCCACAGGTTCTTGAATGATGCTGTCGATGACACCAAGCTTGCGCAAATCTTCTGACGTGATTTTGAGCGCAGAAGCCGCGTCACTGGCCTTGGCCGCATCCCGCCAAAGAATGGATGCACAACCTTCTGGGCTGATCACAGAATAAACCGAATGCTCCAGCATAATCACCTTATTGGCGGTGGCCAGGGCCACCGCACCACCTGAACCGCCTTCGCCAATCACCACAGAAACCAACGCTGTGGGCAGGCGCAGGCATGCCGCTGTGCAACGCGCGATGGCTTCTGCTTGACCACGTTCCTCCGCACCAATGCCCGGATAGGCACCTGGCGTGTCCACAAAGGTTAAGACCGGCAAATGAAAACGCCCCGCCAATTCCATCAAACGCACGGCCTTCCGGTAACCCTCGGGCCTGGCCATGCCAAAATTGCGCTTCACCCGGCTTTCCGTGTTGCGGCCCTTTTGATGGCCAATCACCATCACCCGCCGGTCACGAAAGACACCCAAACCACCAATCAAGGCCTCGTCATCGCCAAATTTGCGGTCACCGGCCAATGGGGTAAAATTGGAAAGAAGATGCTCCACATAATCCAAAAATTGTGGTCGGTCGGGATGGCGGGCAACTTGTGTTTTTTGCCAAGGTGTAAGCTTGGCATAGGTGTCTTGGATCAATTGTTCGAGCTTGGTCTTCAGCACGCCCACCTCATCATGGACGTCCACGCCAGCATCTTCATCTTCCGCCAACCGGCGAAGGGACTCAATTCGTCCCTCCAATTCCGCAATGGGTTTCTCGAAATCCAAATAGGAGATCATTTGGCATTACCCTTTCAAGAAATAAGATGCCAAGCTTAAAGCTTAGCCATGCTGCTTCGCAATCATCTCTGCCTGACCCATGATGACCTTGGCCTGACGAATGGAGGCGATATCAATCAATTTGCCATCAAGCGTCACCGCACCGAGCCCGTCACGTTCAGCCTGGGCCATGGCATCAAGGATGCGCTGGGCACGGCCGATGATTTCTTCATTGGGCGTGAACACATCATTGGCCAGGGCCACCTGTTTGGGGTGGATGGCCCATTTGCCCGCACAGCCCAAGACTTGAGACCGGCGGGCCTGAGCCAAATAGGCTTCATCATCAGAAAAGTCCCCAAAGGGACCATCCACTGGCAAAATGCCATGGGCACGGGCTGTCGCCACCATCTGAACGATGGGGTAATGCCAAGGGTCGGTGAGGCTGTAGCCACGATCCCCCTCACCATCGGCCAACATGCCATAATGGGATTGGGTGCCACCGATACCCGTCACCGCCATGCCCATGGAAGCGGCATAATCAGCCACCCCAAAATGCACCGATTCCAGGCGCGGCGTGGCCTGAACGATTTCTTTCATGTTGGTGAGGCCCAGGGCGGTTTCCATGATCACCTCAAACTTGATCTTCTTTTTGCGGCCCACGGCCATTTCCGCCTGGGTCACCAGCATATCAATGGCATAAAGATCAGCAGCCTTGCCCACCTTTGGGATCATGATCATGTCCAAGCGCTCACCAGCTTGTTCGATCAAATCGACAACATCACGATAACAATAATGGGTGTCGAGGCCATTGATGCGCACCGACACGACCTTCTGGCCAAAATCTTCTTCTTGAAGCGCGGCAATGATGTTTTTGCGCGCCTGGACCTTTTGGTCCGGCGCCACGGCATCTTCCAAATCAAGGTTCAAGACATCGGTTGCCGATGCGACACCCTTGGCAAAAATCTCTGGGCGCGAGCCAGGGATAAATAATTGCGAGCGGTTGGGGCGGGCAACGGCCTCAGGGGCGATGGTGAAACTCATGGATAAACCTCTTCACGATGATGGCAAACA
This sequence comes from Alphaproteobacteria bacterium UBA7371, assembly GCA_002469865.1. GTDB lineage: Bacteria > Pseudomonadota > Alphaproteobacteria > UBA8317 > UBA8317 > UBA8317. The sequence continues at coordinate 5,625 of DKOD01000129.1, forward strand.
AACAATGAGATGCATGGGTCTGGCTTAGACCCTTTGGATGGGTTCCACGTCAATGGCCCAAGGGTCGACATGCGGTTTGGTGTTTTACCCATGCAACCCGGCAAGTGGGTGGCTCTTGCGCACAAGATCGGTAAGTTCATCATTGGCAAGATGGGTGTAGATTTCTGTGGTCACCAGATTGGCATGGCCAAGCAATTCCTGGATGGCCCTAAGATCCGCACCATGCTGCAGCAAATGGGTGGCGAAGGCATGGCGGAGCATATGCGGTGAGATCTGGGTCAGCCCAAGCCCTGCCTCCCCGGCAAGTTCGCGTATCAATTGAAACAACCGGATCCGAGTCAAATGCCCGGCCCGGGATCGTGATGGAAACAAAAACCTTTTGGACATGTTGCCGGCAAAAAACACCGGCCGCACCTTAAGGTAGGCTTCCAGCGCCTCTTCGGCATAGGGACCCACGGGCAACAACCTTTCCCGGGACCCTTTTCCCTTCACCATCAACAAGCATTCCCTTGGCTGCCAAGAAGACAAAGGCAGACCCACACATTCCGATGCCCTTAGCCCCGTGGCATAAAGAAGTTCGAGGATGCACCGAAGCCTAACACCCTGATCACCAGGGCGTGCTTCGGCTGCTTTTAACAATTTGGCCACATCTTGCTCATGGAGCATTTTGGGCAGCCTCCGGGGAAGCTTGGGGCCATGATGCTTTGCCATGGGGTTGCTTGTTCGAAGCCCCCGCCTTTCTAAGAATTTGAAAAACCCAGCCAATGCAGATCTTTTGCGTGCCTGGCTGGTTTTGGCGAAACCTTGGCCATCCAACCAGGCAAAATAATCTGCCAAATCCCGTTCAGAAGCCTCATGGAGGGGCTTTTTTGCATGGCCCGCCATAAAGTTATGGGCCTGGTCCAAATCACGGCGATAGGCCAGCAACGTGTTTGGGGATTGGGCCTTTTCTGCGGCACGCCCTTCGACAAAAAGATCACGGAAATCCATCGGGCCTCATTATCTCGCCAATCGCCTCTGGGTAACTTCGCCAAAAGCCCTGCAGTTGCCGGATTACTTTCTGGGCCAAAAACCCTGAACCACTTCCCGACGATATTGCTCTGCTTCATCATCAAGCCCTGCCCCAGCCAGCAAATTCATCACACCAACATGGTTGTTCTCGGCCACGGCACGTTCCAACGGCACATAGCGCGCGGCCAAGGGCGCAGGCTCTTGAGAAAAGGGTTCATGCATTTGGATTGCAGCAATAGCTGGGGTGGGTGCAAAGGGCGGGTCAAGATTCGCGCCATCACCCTGACCTACCAGAAACTGCGCAAATGCCTCATCACCGGCACGTGCGGCCAAGCGGTTGAGCACATCATCCTGACGAACAAGATATAAGGCGAGGTATAATTCAAGCCTGGTGGCAGCCGAAGCCTGTTCGATTTCCAAGGATTCCACATAGGACGCCATGATGGCCATGAGGCTGGCGGTGACGTTCTGGGCGCGGCCTGCGGCAAGCACCTCGTCAAGCAATAATGGTGTGAGTTTTTGCGTGCGCAGGCGGGCCAGCAACCCACCCAATTGGCCATCCTCGGGCAATTGGGACAGCAATTCGGCAAGGTCTGATGGTTGCAACACCCCCTGCTTCAGCAATTGCTTGCGGGCATCAAAGGCCAGCCGTGGGGAAGGATGATCGGCAAATATTTGCATATTTTGCGCATTCATCCCAATTCCTTCGGAATTGCCTAAGGCCCTGATGGAAAGGGCCGCATCATAAAGGTCAGGGTTGTTGCCGAGGGGGATATCGACGTCATAAATGGCACCCAAGACGACCTCCGCAAAAGGGTCTTTGGCCAAGGCGGGCTCTAAGGCCAGGCTTGCCTCAGCCCCAGCGGCATCCTTGGCAAGGGCATGGCAAACAAGTTGGCCCTTGACCGACAGGCTGGCTGATTGGCGTGCATCCAAACAGGTAAGATCCCCACCCATGGCAAAAAGACTGGCATCCCTGGCCAAGCCATCGGCATTGGAAAGCCGCAAGGCCTTTATTCTATCCCACAGGCCTTTTGCCTCAAAAAGCTGGCGTTTTTTTTCATCTGGGATCATGGCCCCAGCAATGACGTCGATTTTTAAACGATTGATCAATGGCGATGGGCCCATCCGCAATCGGTCAAGCTGACCCAAATTGTCCGAAGCCTCTGCTTCCTGGCCAATGCGTGTTTCGGCCTCTTTGATGACCTTGGGCAAAATGGAAATGGGTTGTGCTTGGGCCACAACACCAAGCCCAACAAACATTAAAGGGGTAATCAGAAGCTTCATGACGCACCTTTCAATGGGACCACCAATTGGGCAGGCGCCGGCA
>DKOD01000129.1:8357-9205 GCA_002469865.1 Alphaproteobacteria bacterium UBA7371
AAATTTCATCTTCTTGGTGCCTTTTGCTCATCGGGGCTCAAAATCTTGCCATCCAAAGCTAGGCAATATTGGGGTGGTTTGGCCAGGGCTTGGCCCCATAATTCGCTTCAATTCATGCATAATTTTTTAACAACACGCCACAGGATGGGGCCCATATCTTGCGCTTTCTGCGCGCCCAATGGCAGATAGGGGGCATGAATGATGTGAACCATGACAGCCTGGCCGATCTGGCGGACCTTCGCTTGAGGCTGGGTGACCGCGCCATTGTGCTGATCGGCATGATGGGGTCTGGCAAATCTTCCATTGGCCGGAGGCTTGCCCGCGCCTTGGGCTTGCCATTCACTGATGCCGATGACGCTATTGAGCAGGCTGCCGGCTGTTCCATCCCAGAAATTTTTCAAAAATATGGCGAGGAATTTTTCCGCAATCGGGAAGAAGCCGTGATCGCACGGATTATTGAAGATGCACCCCTGGTGCTTGCCACCGGCGGTGGTGCCTTTGTCTCGGAACAAACAAGAAAATTGCTGCTTGCCAAATCCGTGGTCATTTGGCTGCATGCCGATATCGACACGCTTGTCGAACGTGTGGGGCGGAAAGATAACCGCCCACTCTTGCGTGGCAAGAATGTCCGCCAGGTGCTGGAAGATTTGTCCGCCAAGCGAAATCCTTATTATGCCCATGCCCATCTTGTGGTACAATCCCACCAAGCGCCCCATGACCGCACGGTCCAGGGCTTAATCCATAACCTCGACGCCCACCTGCAGGCCAATGACCTGCGCCGTGGGGCCAGCCAGGAACGTCATGAACCAGCCAATTGATGTCCATGTGGATCTAGCTGCGCGAAGTTA
>DKOD01000129.1:9591-11998 GCA_002469865.1 Alphaproteobacteria bacterium UBA7371
CAGGCCAAATCCATCATCCCGGTCATCACCGATGAGCATGTCCATGCAGCCCATGGCGCGATGCTCCAGGAGATCATTGCGCAAACAGGGCGCAAGGCACATGTCCTCATTCTTCCCCCCGGTGAGAACAGCAAAAATTGGCAGCAATTGGGGGAAATTCTTGAGGAATTGTTGGGGCTCAATTTGGGCCGCAAGGACCCCATCATCGCCTTTGGTGGCGGGGTGGTGGGCGATATCACCGGCTTTGCCGCCTCGATGCTCAAGCGCGGATGCCCCTTCATCCAAATCCCCACCAGCTTGCTTGCCCAGGTGGATTCTTCCGTGGGTGGCAAGACGGGCGTCAACAGTTCCTATGGCAAAAATTTGATCGGCGCCTTCCATCAGCCCGCCCATGTGCTTATCGACACCGCACTTCTTGCAACCTTGCCCAAGCGCGAATTGCAGGCAGGCTATGCCGAAATCGTCAAATATGGGCTGATTGATGATCCGTCATTCTTTGCCTGGTTGGAACAACATGGCACCGAAATTCTTCATCTGGAGCCTAAGGCCACGGCCCAGGCCATTGCAACATCATGCCAAGCCAAAGCCCGGATTGTGGCCGCCGACGAAACCGAACAGGATGCCCGGGCATTGTTAAATCTCGGCCATAGCTTTGGCCATGCGCTGGAGGCAGTGAATGGTTATGATGGCACCATTCTCCATGGGGAGGCCGTGGCCATTGGCATGATTGCAGCCTTGCGTTTTTCTGTGGGGCTGGGCCTTGCCCCCCAAGCGCATCTTGACCGTGTTGCACAACATGTCAGGGCCATGGGCATGCGGCATTTGGTTCATGATGCCGTGCCTGTGGGTATTGATGCCGACCAACTGATGAACGCCATGATGCAGGATAAGAAAAACATCGCCGGCCAATTGGTGTTGATCCTCATGCGTGGGATTGGCCAATCCTTCATTGAAAGGCAGGCCGATGCTGGGCTGGTGCGCCAATTTTGGGGGGATTGCTTGAAGCATGGCTGGTGAACAATTGGGGGAGACGGCGATTTTTGACTGGCTAAGCCTCGATCTTGTCTTGGGCCTGGTGATTTTGTGTTTGTTGGTGGTTTCGGGGTTTTTCTCGGGCTCAGAAACAGCGCTGACGGCTGCGTCCCGGGCACGCTTGCATCACATGGAACGCGAAGGTGACCGCAAATCCAGACGGGCCTTGGAATTGCTCAAACATCCCGATCGGTTGATTGGCGCCATTCTGCTTGGCAATAATGCCGTCAACATCCTTGCCTCTTCACTGGCCACCAGCCTGTTTTTGAGTTGGTTTGGCCAAGCAGGGGTTGCCTATGCAACCTTGGTGATGACGCTCATGGTGCTGGTCTTTGCCGAGGTGCTGCCCAAAACCTACGCCATCGCCCACCCCACGACGACGGCCCGCAAGATTGCGGGGCCCGTTGGCGCTATTGTCTGGGCGCTGTCGCCCATCGTGGAATCGGTGCGGGCGGTTGTGGGGTTGATCCTACGCTTGCTGGGGGTCAAGGGCCGCGAACGTTTTCCTGCCCATGAAGAATTGCGCGGTGCGATTTCGATGCACCATGCCGAAGGCGGCGTGGAACGCGATGACGCCGACCGCCTCGGTGGTATTTTGGATTTGAAAGATTTGGATGTGGCTGAGGTGATGATCCATCGCCGCAACCTGTTCATGCTGCCCACGGATTTGGCCCCTGAGGAATTGCTTCGCAGGGTTCTGCGGGCGCCTTATTCTCGGATTCCTTTGTTCAAAGGCGAACAAGAAAACATCATCGGCGTGCTGCATATCAAGGATTTGTTGCGGGCCTCTCTCGGCAATGACGACAAGCTTGAGGGCCTCAATGTGCTTGATATTGCCCGCAAGCCTTGGTTCATCCCAGACACCACCCCCGTGGTCGAGCAGCTTGATACCTTTCTTGCCAGCCGCAACCATTTTGCCCTGGTCGTTGATGAATATGGCGCCCTGCAGGGCTTGATCACCTTAGAAGACATCATTGAAGAAATTGTTGGGGAAATCCATGACGAGCATGACATCAAGGTCGCCGGCGTCCATGAGCATGACGATGGCTCCTATGTGGTCGATGGCACCGTATCGATCCGGGATTTGAACCGCTCACTGGGATGGGATTTGCCCGATGATGATGCCATCACCCTGGCCGGGCTGATCATCCATGAGGCACGGACCATCCCGGAAAAAGGTCAGGTGTTTAATTTTCATGGGCACCGCTTTGAGATATTGGAGCGGCAGCGCAACCAAATTCGCAAAGTGGGGGTCAAAAAACCACGGGGCGCAAAATCTGCCGAGGCCATGGAAGAAAGCTAAAATGTTATGATTTGGCTGCCAATTTGAGGCTCAGCGCATGGATTTGGGCCATCAATTGAGGCCCCAACAGGC
>DKOD01000129.1:12382-12509 GCA_002469865.1 Alphaproteobacteria bacterium UBA7371
TCAGGGCAAAATGGCTCTCACCGGTTCCATCATGGCCGGCATGGCCGGCATGAAGATGGGATTCGTTTTTGACCACATAATCCGCACCAGAAAGCTGCGCCAAGCATTCATGGATCTTTTGTTCCAC
>DKOD01000129.1:12856-13830 GCA_002469865.1 Alphaproteobacteria bacterium UBA7371
GCCCCATGGCCCCACCCCAATCACAAAATAATCATTTGGATGACTGTCCTCGCCCACAAACTTTGCATGCGTCAATGGAGGGGTCACATTTTTGGGCTTGATCCCGTGCCATGCTTTGGGGCCAAACTACATCTTGCGTCATCAACAAAACTTCCACCAAACAACATCAAAGCCAACCATGGACAAGAAACAGCAATCATCACCAGATGAATGGGACATATCCATCTCCAGGCGCCGCCAGGCTGGGGAGCGTGTGTGTGATTGGGATGGCTGTTTGGAGGAAGGTGAATTTCCAGCACCAAGGTCCCCCAGGGCACTCAGGGATTATGTGTATTTCTGCAAAATCCATGTCCAAGAATACAACCGTGGCTGGAACTTCTTCAAAGACATGAGCGAGACCGAATGCCAGGATTATCGCCATAATGACGCCACCTGGCATCGCCCCACCTGGCGGATGGGGGAAGGCCCTGTGCGTGCCGATAGGGATGATTTGGGCCTCGATGACATCCATGAAATCTTCCAGGCCCGCAAAAAAGAAGCCGCACGTGTCAAAGCCCCACCCCATTTGCGTGATGCCCTAGAGACCATGGGCTTGGCATGGCCCGTGACCATGTCCATGGTGCGGGATCAGCGGCGCAAGTTGGTCAAAAAACATCATCCAGACCGGCACCAAGGGGACCTGGGGCATGAAGAAAAATTAAAAAATGTCCTGGCGGCCTTTGACGTATTGAAGAAAGAACTAGACGATTAACCAAGCTGTTCTAGCTTGTTCCATTCCAACCAATCATCCGAAAGCCACGCCCATGATCGAGACCATCGCTATTATCTTCATCTGCATGTTCGTTTTGTTTGCGCTCAATGGCTTCCGATTTTAAGCGCCCCACCGCCTATATCGATGGCGGTTGCCCCCTTTGCTCCCGGGAAGTCCGCTTCCTCAAATCAAAGAATGCGGACATCGACTTTGTGGATGTGGC
>DKOD01000129.1:14237-15935 GCA_002469865.1 Alphaproteobacteria bacterium UBA7371
CATAAAGGTGCCGCTGCCTTTGCGTTGATGTACCAATCCACACCCGGCATGGGGCTTATGGGGCGCTTGCTTGGTTTGCCCATCATTCGGCATGTAGGTGATGGGGCCTACCGCCTCTTTTTGTTTGTCCGACCCCTATGGCGCAGGCAGGCATCACCCAACTAACCACCCGGCCTGAATTCAACGATTGACCAAAATTTAAGGAATTATTGCATGAGCGACAGTGGATTGCGTGTGAACCAGCCTGACACTGAGGTGCATGTTCGCGATGTGTTTGGCATTGATATGGACATGAACGTGCCGGCCTTTGGCGAGCGGGATGACCATGTCCCTGAAAAAGATCCCGATTATATTTTTGACCATGACACCACCCTGGCCATCTTGGCGGGTTTTAAATTCAACCGTCGGGTCTTGATCCAAGGCTATCACGGCACCGGCAAATCCACCCATGTGGAACAGGTTGCAGCTAGGCTCAATTGGCCCTGCGTGCGGGTGAATCTCGACAGCCATATCAGCCGTATTGATCTGGTGGGCAAGGATGCCATCGTGCTGCGCGACGGCAAGCAAATCACCGAATTTCGGGAAGGCATCCTTCCTTGGGCCCTGCAAAATCCCGTGGCCTTGGTGTTTGACGAATATGATGCCGGCCGCCCCGATGTGATGTTTGTGATCCAACGCGTCCTGGAGGTGGAAGGCAAATTAACCCTGCTTGACCAATCTCGTGTGATCCGCCCCCATCATTGCTTCCGCTTATTTGCCACCGCCAACACCATTGGGCTTGGCGATACCACCGGCCTTTACCATGGCACCCAGCAGATCAACCAAGGCCAGATGGACCGCTGGAATGTGGTCACCACGCTTAATTACCTGCCCCAAGACCATGAGGTCGCCATCATCAAAGCCAAATGCCCCAAATTGTCCGATGAGGATGCCTCTTCCATGGTCAGGCTCGCCGATCTAAGCCGTAAGGCCTTCATCAATGGTGATCTTTCCACCGTCATGAGCCCCCGGACCGTCATCACCTGGGCCGATAATTGGCAAATATTTGGCGATCGGGCCTTTGCCTTCCGGGTGTCATTTTTGAACAAATGTGACGAATTGGAACGCCCGGTTCTTGCGGAATTCTACCAGCGCTGCTTCGGGGAAGAGCTCCCGGAAAACGCCATGGCCAGCGCCTGAGGGGTATATTTTGGCCCGCAAGCCCTCACGTCGCCGGGAAGCCCTCACCACCACCACCGAGGTGCTCGCGGGCCAGCCCATTGAGGTTCGCTTCACCAGGGACATGGCCCGGGAACATGGCACCACCATCCATGTGCCTGACCCCGATTTGAGTGAGAATGCCCAGGATCATGCCCGGATTCGCGGCAGGCTTGATGGTTTTGCCCTCCGCCAACGTTATCATGACGAGGCACTGCATCAGGAACATCTGCCCAAATCGCCCGATGCCAAAAGACTTTTTAATGCCATGGAACGGGCCCGCATCGAAGCAGCCGGCGGGCTTGATTATGTGGGGGCCGGGCAAAATCTTGATGCCTTGATCATCCAACGCTGCACCGAAAACCTCTATGAACAATCCGTTACCCATGATGATGCGCCTTTAACCGATGCAATGGCCTTATTGATCAAACAGGCCGCCACGGGGAAAAAACCACCCGAAGAAGCCTCGGCGATTATTGCCGCCTGGGAACCCATCTTTCG
>DKOD01000153.1:0-7231 GCA_002469865.1 Alphaproteobacteria bacterium UBA7371
TTTTCATAGTCCAGAATATGGACTGGAGCAGAAAGGTTTTTTCTCCTAAACGATTCTCATAACATACAATTTATGGGAGAAAATAATATGTTCAATTACGTTGCATTAACCGCCGCAACTTGTCCCTTTTCCAACAGGCAGGCTGCCCTTGAAACAATGCATGCATTTGCTCAGGACTGCCGTGAACATGGCGCCGGGCGCGTTCTTTTCGGTAATGTCATTTCAGGGCGCTACCCCGATCATTTACTTTTTATTCAACAGTTTGAACGCCTTGAGAATTTCCAAAATGTTGTGGAAATGATTCCATCCAACAAAAATTATGGCAAAATGGCCAATGAATTAGGCGTCGCCGTCACAGGGCGGAACATCATGCAGGTTAAGGATGTTCCCTTCGATCCCGTCCTGGAGCCAAAGCCGGAATATCTCGCTTTGACCTTCGCACATCTGAAAAATCAGGATGAGCAAACATTTCTTGGACACATGAGGGACAGTGCGACCGTATTCAAAAGCAATGGCGCCCAGACATTGAGAATGGCCCGTATATTTTCTGGAGATCCGGTGGGGGCATATGTGCTTGGCGTTACATATCCCAACATGGAAGCCATCGACAAAACATATCTTGGTTTGGCAGGCCACGCACCATTTCAAACCATGGCCCAGGGAATTGATGTGCAAATGAGATCCATTACAAAGATCGCTGGGCTACTTGCCTGACAAAGGAAAAAATTCATGACCAACAAACTAATCAGCAAATCTTTTTTAAACCCCGACACAGAAAAAAAACTAGAGAAAACCTTTTCTGCAACTGTGTCGTTACCAGGCGTTTCGGCAACAAAGGTTGTTCTCCAACCAGGTTGGAGGTGGTCTGAATGCGTCAAACCTCATGTTGGTGGCGACAGCTGCCAAGCGCTTCACGTGGGCGTTGTCATCCAGGGGTCAATGACCACAGTCCATGATGATGGTGAAGAAATCACCGTTCATGAAGGTGAAGCCTATGTTTTCGCGCCAGGCCATGACGGATGGGTCAATGGGGACGTTGCCTTTATTGGATACGAAATCGTCACCACGGACAAAAACTTTGGTGCTTGGAAATTAGCAGATTAACAAAAGCGGACTTTGCCAGATGAACTTCGACGCAGTAAAAAAAGCTATTGAGGCGATGATGGACGGAGATTCGGCTCCGTTCATGGCCCTTTGTTCTAAAGATATCTATTGGGAATCCATCCACAAGTCATCCGTTGGCGGCAAAGTCAAAAATCATGCCGAAGTTGAATTGATGCTCGGTGGTTTGAAATGGGCACATGACCCCCAAGTGACCTGCCTTATCGATACAGCGGAAGTAATTGCCTTCACCCATCTACATGAATCTGACCCAACAACCACCTACCTATGCAATGCGCATATTCAAAATGGCAAAATTGCGAAATATTTTTATGCCAAGGTCGTCAACGCCAACTGAAATAACCAACCCGGAAGGTTTATTAACATGGAACGTATTTTTAGAGCCTATGAAGAGTTGGAATTTGCACCGCTTGCTGAGGGTAGCCCAGTGCAAGCATCCCTCTTGTGGGGCAACCCTGAAACAGGTCCTGCAGCTGTGTTTGTAAAGTTCCCAGAAGGTTTTGTCGAACCGTTCCACAGCCACTCTTCAACATACCATGCGGTGGTTATTCGCGGCAGTTTTTCGTCCAAGACGCCCGATGATGAGTCAAGCGGTCATGATGTCTACGGGCCTGGTTCCACAATTGTTCAGCCAGGCGGCCAAATACATGCGGAATTAAACGCTTCTGACGGTGAGGCTGTGGCACTGGTTGTTTTTGACGGCCCGGTCGATTTTGTTCCTGCGGATTAATCATTGATAAGGAGAAAAAGATGAAGGTTTTGTTTCTTGGACAGTACAGTCATGATGGGCGAAAAGGCCTGAGGGATTCCACCCTTGCCAAAAGAAAGGAAGTTGCCGGCGCACTTGCAGAAACGGTGGGTGGAACGCTGCATGACCTGTTTTTTGTGCGCGGGGATATCGACGTTGTTGCCATTGGCGACATGCCCGATGAAGAGACAACACTCGCTTTTCGGGACATCCTCATGGAATCCGGCGCATGGGAAAATTTTGAAGTAATGATGGAAATTGACATTGCAAAGATGAATGCAGCCTTTTCAAAGATCGGCGGGTACAAAGCGCCGGGTTCAGAGTAATCTTTTTTACAAGGAGTTTGATGATGAAAAACTATTTGGTGACACACACGTTCAAATCAGAAGAAGCTAGAAAAGCCCATTTTGATGCCGCCCAGGGCATGACTGAAGAACAATTCCGGGCCGGCATGAAAAATGATGTGGCGTCGTTCCAAATGAATTGGAGCAACCAAGACCTCATGGTGACTTATTGTTGGTGGAAAGCGAACAGCCCTGAAGATATTCTCAGCACATTGGGTGAAATGGCTGATCTCTATGAAAACAACATACAAGAAATGCCTTTTGTGGTGAACGTCACGGATTAACATATAGGAAGTTCACGACAGGCGCCTTTGCCAATAACATTGCTACTCGTTTAAAGAGTGCCAGATAACTGGGCTGGGTAGTTATACCCGGCCCTTTTACGTGCCAGTTGGTTGCAGACCCTGCCGGTGGGCCATCGATCTTGGGCCACAAGTTTTTTCTCATAAAATCAGGTCTTGAAATCACAACTTGCGTTACGCACAAATTATCCAATTGTTTTGGACATAGATTGTAAGCGCCAGCGTCAGACAAAATTCATATCAAGAAAAATTTTCAACCACCGATAGTGGCATTGAATGGCCCGTTCTGAACGCCGCAACATTGATGACATCTGCACCCTTATTGATCGGCTTTTTGCTATTCCAACGACAATTTGTGCAAAGCTTCATGCGCGCTGGCATCAAATAATTAGTTTTCCTCTAGGATGACGCCGTTTTCAGCCTCGGCCAAGGCTGAATTATCCATCGCAGGCGCCAACATGTCCGCAACTTTTCGCCCCGCATGATCTTCAAGGTGATCCACCGCACCTCGCTTTTTCAGCATGGCGATGATCAAGGGATTGCCCCACATGGCTGCGGCATGAAGTGGCGTAAAGCCGACATGATCAACCGCATTTATTTTTGCACCCGCATCGAGCAATAATTTTGCATTTTCCGGGCTGCTTGCCATGGCCGCCTCATGCAGTGGGGTGCGGCCATTATTTGCGCGCGCATTCACATCATCAGCTTGATCTATGAGCAACGCCAGCTGCTTGGGCGTGCCTTCCCGGGCGGCCCAATGAAGTGACAAATAACCCTCATCATCAGCAACATCTTCAAAACTATCATCAAGCAGCATCAGCACCCGTTCTTCGGGCTGTTCGTAAAAGGAAAAGCTGCATGGAGCACCACAGGTTGCAGGTGGTTCGCGAAACAATTTGCAAGACATCAACCCAGGCAACATGGCTAACAGAATGAAAGATTTTGCATATTCCATGGCCAAGCCTTTTGCGATGTCACGCTTCATAATCGCAGTCAAAACCTTCCACTTCCACCTTTTGACGCAACTCGCTTAAGGCTTCAACAATTCTTTTCTCATCCCGATGGCGGGCCACAATCCTGGCTGCGTAATGCCCATCATGGCCATAGGGGTAGCAACCAAGTTTTACGTCGGGATATTTGTTCTGTAATGCGCCGAGAATAGCAGCAATTCGACCCTCCCCCACCTCAATACGAAGGGTTTTCGAAAGCATGGCTTGGCCACCGGCAAACTCAGACACCAAACCCTCAAGCATGCCCTCAAAAATCTTTGGCACACCGGCCATCACATAAACATTTTCCACCACAAATCCCGGTGCGGCACTGACTGGGTTATCAATCAAACGTGCACCCTCAGGTATACGTGCCATGCGCATGCGTGCTTCGTTGCGCATTTGTTCAGGGTAGAAATTTTCCAAAATAGCAACGGCCCTAGGGTCATGGCTGATGGAACGACCAAAGGCTGCCGCAATGGCGTCTGCGGTGATATCATCATGGGTGGGGCCAATTCCCCCAGAGGTAAATACCGCATCATATTTTGCTGAAAGTTCACGAACATGATGCACAATGGTTTCATGCTCGTCTGGGATAATCCGTCCTTCTTTCAATTCGATACCATGCTTGGCCAAATAGGAACCAAGATAGTAAAGGTTGGCATCTCTTGTTCTGCCTGAGAGTATTTCATCGCCAACCACCAGCATTGCGGCATTGTGGAATTTTTGCACCATGGATCTCCCCCAAACTATTAAAGCGACATTGCTTCGCCGTTACAAAAGGTTCTTGGCTGATATTGAGCTGCCAGACCAGCCCGGCAAAGCCATAACAGTTCATTGCCCAAATCCCGGCGCCATGACAGGCCTAGCCTTACCTGGCGCGCAGGTTTACCTAACAAAGCCTCAGTCAAAAACAGCCAAACTGCCCTATGCGTGGTGGATCACCGACCTTGGCGGTCAAGAAGGCATGGTGGGAATCAACGCAAACCTTCCCAACAAACTGGTGGCAGAAGCCCTCAAACAAAGACTTTTGCCGGGCTTCGAACATTATATCTTTGACCGCGCAGAAATCGTCGTACGACCTGGCACCAGGCTTGACTTCCAAATGCACCTCGCCGGTGAGAAAGTATTTATGGAAGTAAAAAATGTCCACCTGGTGCGGGAGCCTGGTTTGGCAGAATTTCCTGATTGCAAGACCGAGCGAGGCACCAAACATTTACATGTCCTTATGGAAATGGCCCAAGCAGGAATGAAATGCGTCATGCTTTATTGCATTCAAAGAGGTGATTGCACCGAATTATCATTCGCCAAGGACATTGATCCTAATTATGCTGAGGCAGCGCAAAAAGCATCCAAAGCAGGTGTCCGTTTTGTGGCGGTGGATTGCGTTGTTACCACACGGGCGATAACCATTGCCCGTGAAATCCCTGTCATCGGCCTCGATCGCTGAAGCGACGCTGGAGAAGAAATGCAAGAAGAAGCCGTATTAAAAGTTGTGCAAACCGCCATGGGTCCAATAAAAATCCATGGGCCTACGGCTTTTGACGGCATGCGGCGTGCCGGGCGTTTGGCGGCAGAAACCCTGGACATGATCACAAGTCATGTGCGGCCCGGCATCAGCACAGAACAACTGGATCAAATTTGTCATGAGTATATTTGTGACCATGGTGCAATTCCTGCACCCCTAAATTACCGTGGTTTTCCAAAATCAATTTGCACCAGCATCAACCATGTCGTGTGCCACGGCATCCCAGGACCAAAAGCACTGCGTGAAGGCGATGCGGTGAATATTGATGTTACGGTGATTCTTGATGGTTGGCATGGGGACACCTCTCGGATGTTTCCTGTGGGCGACATTGCTGTCAAAACCCGAAGGCTTACCGACATCACCTATGAAGCCATGATGCGTGGCATATCCACGGTGCGACCAGGGTCCACAACAGGTGATATCGGTCATGCCATCCAAACCTATGCAGAAGCTCAACGTTGCAGCGTGGTGCGTGATTTCTGTGGCCACGGCTTGGGCACCGTCTTTCATGATGCACCCAATATCCTCCATTTTGGCCTGCCCGGAGAAGGTATTGCCTTGCATGAAGGTATGTTCTTTACCGTGGAGCCCATGATCAATCTTGGCAAACCGGAGGTCAAAATCCTCAGCGATGGTTGGACTGCAGTGACCAGGGACCGAAGCCTTTCTGCACAATTTGAGCATTCCGTTGGTGTAACCGCGGACGGGGTAGAAATTTTCACCGCATCACCCGCAGGTTTGCACCAACCTCCCTATCAAATTTAAGGTCGATGGCATGATAAAAACCGACTTCACCAGGACAGACCTAACCAACGAATTGCATGCCCGCCCCGCCCTTCCCTTGGATGGCGAAGTTAACGTTCACCATTTGGCATTCATGGGTGGATTGGAAGATGGTCAAGAGGCGGGAACAAATTTGTTTGCGCAATTGGGCATTACCCTGCCGAGCGGGGGCATGAGGCATCAAACGATTGCCCATGATAATGTGCTGATTAAATGGGAACAGCATACTGAATTTTTTACCGTGACGGTTCATGAGCCGGCCAATGGCACCATGTTTGATCGGTGCAAAACCCTACCCACCCAATGGATTGATGAGCTTGAAGAACATCGCGTGGTGGATATGAGACTTTGCCTTCGGAAATCCGACGATGTGGAAGAAGTCTTGCCAGACAAATATAAGGATATTTTTCATCTTTCGAGTCTTTGCGGGGTTTCGGTGGCCAAAAATGTCGCCAGATATTTTTCGGATTTCAGATTACATGGACCCGATCTGGCAACACATCACCTGGTGTTGGACCACGGCATGTCGGCATATCAGGCAGGCAGAAACGTTTTGCGGATTGTGGAAATCGAAACCTACCGGGTGATGGCCATGATTGGCTATCAGCATGTAAGACATATTGGGCCCGAATTGGCCGATGCCGAAAGACGATTGGTTCGCCTGACGGAATTAATGGGCCGTGAAGAAGATGTTAAACATGCCCGTGACTTGCTGGATGAGGTGACAGAATTATCAGGCAAGACTGAACAACTTAACGCCGGCTCAAGTTTTCGCTTTGGAGCAAGCCAAGCCTATTCGTCCATTGTGATGGAACGCATCGGCTCTCTGCGCGAAGAGAGATTGATGACATATCGCAGCCTAAAAGGCTTCATGGACCGACGCTTTATGCCATCAATTCGTACCATCGAATCCTATCATGACCGGATCAATTATCTGGCAGAACGTCTCGGACGCACCGCAAACCTTTTGCGCACACGGGTTGACGTTAATTTGGAGGAGCAAAATTCAAAATTGCTGCAATCCATGGAGAAGCGTGCCGGCCTTCAACTTAGGCTGCAGCAAACAGTGGAAGGCCTGTCGGTCATTGCAATTAGTTACTATGCCGTAAGCCTATTTGGTTACCTGGCCATCCCCATTGCCCAAAATACTGACATGGACCCCAAAATTCTCACCGGTTTTGCAGCCATCCCCATTTTGTTGCTCGTGGTGTTGCTCACTAGACGGGTCCGCAGACGCCTCGAACGCCACCCAGGAGAAAATCATTGATACCTCGTTACAGCCGCCCCGAAATGACCGCCATTTGGGAGCCAGAATGCAAGTTTTCCATTTGGCTTGATATTGAACTTCACGCTTGTGACGCCATGGCTGAACTGGGCACAATCCCCAAGAAGGCTGCTGAGGATTTGCGAAAATC
>DKOD01000153.1:7623-10502 GCA_002469865.1 Alphaproteobacteria bacterium UBA7371
ATTGCCTTTTTGACCTCGGTTGCCGAGCATACCGGTCCTGAGGCGCGTTTCTTGCACCAAGGCATGACCTCTTCTGATGTTCTTGATAGCTGCTTTAATGTACAGCTTCATCGCTCAGGCATGCTTCTTTTAGGTGGTGTGGACCGGGTGTTGGCGGCGCTAAGAACCCGCGCAGAGGAACATCGGCACACGCCCACCATTGGCAGGTCCCACGGCATTCATGCCGAACCAACCACTTTTGGTTTGAAGCTTGCCAATTTCTATGCCGCCATGGACCGTTGCCGGGCTAGGCTCATAACCGCCATTGATGAGATCTCGACCATCGCCATCTCTGGTGCAGTGGGGACGTTTGCCAATATCGATCCTCGGGTTGAAGATTATGTGGCCCACAAAATGGGGATGAAGGTGGAGCCAATTTCGACCCAAGTGATCCCAAGAGACCGTCATGCTGCGTTCTTTGCAACACTCGGTGTTATTGCCAGCGTGATCGAACAAATATCCGTGGAGGTAAGGCACCTTCAACGAAGTGAGGTTCTTGAGGCTGAGGAATATTTTTCGCCGGGCCAAAAAGGTTCCTCGGCAATGCCGCACAAACGCAACCCTGTGCTCAGTGAAAATCTCACAGGCCTTGCCAGACTTGTCCGCGCCTACACCATCCCAGCCATGGAAAATGTGGCCCTATGGCATGAACGTGACATCTCCCATTCATCGGTGGAACGTAATATCGGCCCGGATGCCACCGTCACCTTGGATTTTGCCCTTCACCGTCTGGCCGGGTTGTTGGAAAAACTGGTGATTTACCCGGAAAACATGTTGGCAAATCTGGACCGCCTGGGCGGCCTGGTTCATTCCCAACGCGTGCTTTTGGCCCTCACCCAGGCGGGTATTTCGCGGGAAGATGCGTACCGCTTGGTGCAGTCAGAGGCCATGAAGGTTTGGGCCGGGGAAGGCCACTTATTGGAATTGTTGTCCACAAACAAAACCATCACCGATGCCCTGCCCGAGCAAGAGTTGGAAAAACTTTTTGACCTTGCCCACCATATGAAACATGTGGACACCATTTTTGATCGGGTGTTTGGCCAATCTTAAAGGCCTGCCTCCCGGCGTGCCTGACCCAGCAATTCGTGAAGCCTTGGCTCGGCAATGCTGACTTGCGAGGCATCAATCACTGGGCGCAATTGGGCCATCACATCAACTTTAAGTCCATGCATCACAGCGATGTCAGCGAGCTTTTCAGCAAGATCAGTTGTCGGCCGCCCACATTCCTCGTCAATCATCCGCCCAAAATGGCGCATCATGGCAACATGTTGCCGGAAGCGACGGGTGTCATCCTGTGCTGCCTTCGCCTCTTCGGCCGCCTCTTTTTGTCGAAAAATATCTGACATTCTTTTCTCCCACAACAGCCTGCAATTATTGCACAACGTAATCTGCATAACGTAAAGCATAAAATGGTAGCACCATGTTGATTTGGACATGGTCCATCCCAAAGGACGCATACATGACAAGACGGCGCATCATTTATGATGGCAAGGCAAAAACCCTCTATGAAGGACCGGAGCAGGGAACGCTGATCCAGTATTTCAAAGATGACACCACTGCCTTCAACAAAGAAAAACACGAAATTCTTGATGGCAAAGGTGTCCTCAACAACAGGATTTCAGAAACAATTATGCTTGGGCTGGAAGCCATTTCCATCCCAACACATTTCATCAAGCGCCTGAACATGCGCGAACAGCTTGTTCGGGAAGTTGAAATCATCCCCTTGGAAGTTGTGGTGCGCAATATTGTGGCAGGCAGCCTTGCCAAAAGGCTCGGCATGAGTGAGGGCGATCGCCTTCCCCGGGCGATTGTTGAATATTACTACAAAGACGACGGCTTGGGTGACCCCATGGTCAGCGAGGATCATATTGCTGCGCTAGGTTGGGCAGCCCCGCATGAAATGGATGATATTGTCTCCATGAGCATCCGCATCAATGACTTTTTGAGTGGTTTGTTTCTGGCAATTGGCATTAGGCTTGTTGATTTTAAGCTCGAGTTTGGCCGTTATTACCAGAATGATACCATGAGGGTGATTTTGGCTGACGAAATCAGCCCAGATAATTGCCGTCTTTGGGATGCTCGAACAGGCAACAAATTGGACAAAGATCGTTTCCGCGAGGGCCTCGGCGGCGTCACTGAAGCCTATCATGAGGTGGCACAAAGACTGGGCATCTTTCCCGGGGGCCAAAAAGGAGAAGAGTCATGACCCGAATTCTGGTGACCATTAACCTGAAAAATGGCGTGCATGACCCCCAGGCTGAAGCCGTGCATCATGCGTTGCAGGACATGGGTTTTGGCAATGTCACCTCCATGACCATGGGCAAGCAGATGGTGCTGGACATTAATGAAGATGACCATGACAAAGCCATCAAGCAAGCAGAAGAAATGTGTCGGCAATTGCTTGCAAATACCGTGCTTGAACGTTTTGAGGCGCAGGTGCTGTTGTGAGGGCTGCTATTGTTATCTTCCCAGGCACAAACCGTGAGCGCGACATGCAAAAGGCGCTCACCCTAGCCGGCTTTGCCACTGATTTTGTCTGGCATGATGACAGCGAACTTCCCCCAAAGATTGATTTGGTGGCCTTGCCGGGTGGCTTTGCCCACGGGGATTACCTAAGGCCCGGAGCCATGGCTGCGCGCTCCCGACTGATGAAGGATATCGTTAAAAAAGCAAACCAAGGTCTGTCCATTTTTGGTGTATGCAACGGCTTTCAGGTTCTGACCGAAACTGGGCTTTTGCCAGGGGCATTGCGCCGAAACATTCATGGCCGATTTATCTGCCGCAATGTTAACTTGCAGATTGAGAAAAATAATGCCGCCATATGCGCCAGCCTCCCACAT
>DKOD01000107.1:0-5632 GCA_002469865.1 Alphaproteobacteria bacterium UBA7371
CGAATGGTGCATGGCATGGGCATACCTTCTTCATCCAGAAGCCGTGCAACGCAGCGTGTCACATTCCCACAGGCGCCTGCCCGGCTGCCATCGGCATTGTAAATGTCCATATGCACCGGCACACCACCATGCAGCACCACCAATTGATCAAACCCGATGCCCCAATGTCGGTTGGCCATGGCCTGGATGGTTTCCATGCTCGGGTAATCCTGGTGGCGCGCATCAATGATGACAAAATCATTGCCAAGACCGTGCATTTTTTCAAACTTGATGCCGTCCATCTGCCACCTTTGGGTCGAATATTTTGAGAAAGAACGTTGGTCCATATCATGTTTCCCCAGGCAAGCCAAAGAAGCCCCAAGGGCTCATGGCTTGACCTCGATGGCCATGAGCCTGTAGATCCAAACCCATCCACAGGTTGGTCAAGCATCCTGGTTGCCGCGCGATGTTGCGCGCGGGGATCACCATCGGTCGGCGAGTTTCGCCCACCGGTGCGTTTTGCGTTGGTCAGTTGCTGGCATATGTTTTGGAAAGTGTTTGGGTCATCATGTTTGACGCGCTAAGCCAACGCCTAACGGGCGTTTTGGATAAGTTAAAGGGTAAGGCGATCCTCTCGGAAGGAGACGTCAAGGCTGCCATGCGCGAAATCCGCCTGGCGCTACTTGATGCCGACGTCGCCCTGCCGGTGGCCAAAGACTTCATCAACATCGTGCAAGAAAAGGCCGTAGGTCAGGAAGTATTACGCTCGGTAAGCCCGGGTCAGATGGTTGTAAAGCTTGTCCATGATGAGCTGGTGGCGCTGCTTGGCGGTAAGGATGCTGACCACGAAATTGTGTTGGGTGATTCCGCCCCAACGGTCATCTTGATGGTGGGTCTTCAAGGTTCTGGTAAAACCACCAGCACCGCGAAATTGGCCTATCGCCTCAAAAACAAATTCAACCGCAAAATCATGATGGCGTCGCTGGACACTTCACGCCCAGCAGCCATGGACCAGCTTGCCCGATTGGGTGAGCAAACCGAGGTGAGCACCTTGCCTGTTGTGGCCGGTCAGAACCCCTTGGAAATCGCCAAGCGTGCGATGGCTTCGGCCAAGCTTCAGGGCTATGACGCCGTGATCCTTGATTCCGCAGGCCGCATGGCCATCGATGAGGCCCTGATGACCGAGCTCCGGCAGGTTCGTGACCTCACCAACCCCTACCATACCCTGTTGGTGGCCGACGCCCTCACGGGTCAGGATGCCGTTGGTATTGCCGAGCGCTTCCACCAGGAAATTGGCGTTAACGGATTGATCCTTACCCGTGTTGATGGTGATGGCCGTGGCGGTGCCGCCCTATCCATGAAGCATGTGACGGGCCAACCAATCCGCTATATGGGTGTTGGCGAGAAATTCGACGCCTTTGAGGCTTTTTCTGCTGAACGGGTGGCTGGACGCATTCTCGGCATGGGCGATGTGGTGTCCCTGGTTGAAAAAGCCGTCGAGACCGTGGAGGCCGATGAAGCCGAAAAAATCATGGCAAGGATGCAAAAGGGCATTTTTGATCTTGATGACATGGCCAAACAGCTCAAACAGATGCGGCAACTTGGCGGAATGTCCGGCGTGATGGGCCTGTTGCCTGGTATTGGTAAGGCCAAAAAGCAAATTGAAGCCTCCGGTATGGATGACAGCATGCTCAAGCGGCAGGAAGCTGTTATTTCGTCCATGACCAAGAAAGAGCGCAGCAGCCCAAAATTATTGAATGCATCACGCAAGAAGCGTGTGGCACGTGGTGCCGGCGTGGAGGTGCAGGACGTCAACCGGGTGCTGAAAATGCATCGCCAGATGGCGGACATGATGAAGTTGATGGGCAAGAAACAAGGTAAAGGTGGCCTGGGAGGTCTGGGTAGGATGTTTGGCGGCATGCCCGGCGGCGCACCTGACCCTGAAATGCTCAAGAAATTAGGAGGCCAGCTCCCCGGCAGCTTCCCAGGTGGGATGCCCACTGGCGCCCCGAACCTGCAAGATTTTCTTAAGGGGAAGAAAAAGTAACCCAATAAGAATGTCGGTACTGCCGACAGCAATGACATGACAAAAGGAGCAAACCAGCACATGTCCGTAAAAATCAGACTCGCCCGTGGCGGTTCAAAAAAACGCCCATTTTATTCCATCGTTGTGGCCAACATCACAGCCCCACGTGATGGCCGTTTCATTGAAAAAATTGGCACCTACAACCCCATGTTGCCGAAGGATTCCGAGGGCCGTGTGAACCTCAACACAGAACGCGCCCAGCATTGGTTGAGCGTTGGTGCCACCCCGACCGACCGCGTGGCACGCTTTCTCGATGCCGCTGGCCTCATGACCCGCAAGCAACGCAACAACCCAAACAAAGCGAAGCCTGGTGCCAAGGCCCAGGAACGTATTGAAATGCAAAAGCAGAAGGAAGAAGAGGCACGTTTGGCTGTTGAAGAAGCTGCTGCCGCTGAAGCTGCCGCTGCTGCTACTGAAGCTGCCCCAGCAGAAGCAGCTGCAGAAGAGGCTCCCGCTGAGGAAGTTGCTGCTGAAGAAGTTGCTGCCGAAGAATCCCCAGCAGAAGCAGCTGCAGAAGAGGCCCCTGCTGAGGAAGTTGCTGCTGAAGAATCCGCTGCAGAAGAAACGAAGGAAGGCTAAGCCTCGAGGCTTAGGGGCGCCATGGCGGCTAAAGTTTGCGTGGCATCATTGGTCAAACCCCACGGCCTCCAGGGTGAGGTGGTGATAAAGATATTCACCCAAGAGCCCGAGGCTGTGTTGGCATTGTCGCCATTATCCTTTGATGACCCGGCAAGAGGCCTGTTGCATGTTACCGCCATCAAACCTGCCAAAGAGGGCTTTGTGGCGCGCCTTAAGAATATCGGTAACCGCAACCAAGCTGAGGCTTTGGGAAAGGGGCTGTTGTTTGTTGAGAGGGATAGCTTGCCGGACCTGGAAGAGGAAGACAGTTATTACCATGTCGACCTTATTGGTCTCAGGGTCTTGGATGTGGATGGTAAGGAAATCGGCGAGGTGATCCGGGTCCAGAACTTTGGTGCAGGAGATCTCCTTGAGGTCCGCATCAGTGAGCGTAAGCAAGCACCTTTCGTGCCCTTCACGAGGGATGCTGTGCCCCTGGTCGATTTGGTTGAGGGCTATGTTCAATTGGGCCCTGATGATCTGACGGGGCTTTAAGGATGGGTTTTCAGGCGCGTATCCTCACGGTCCTCCCGGACATGTTCCCCGGGGTTTTGGCTCAGTCGGTTCCAGGTAGGGCCTTAAACCAAGGCCTCTGGCACATGCAGGTGGTGGACATCCGCGAATTCTCGCGCGATAAGCACCGATCTGTTGACGACACACCTTCTGGTGGGGGGCCTGGGATGGTGCTGCGCCCCGATGTGGTGGCCGACGCGCTGGACAGTTTGCGCCCACCCAGAAGGCGGGTTTATGTGGGGCCGAGGGGCAAGAGGTTTGACCAAGCCATGGCCAGGCAATGGGCTGAAGAGGATGGTGTGGATATTCTCTGTGGCCGGTTTGAAGGCGTGGATGAGCGGGTTCTTGAAGCCCGTGGGTTTGAAGAAGTTTCCTTGGGCGACTTTGTCCTTTTTGGGGGTGAGGTTGCAGCCCAGGCAATGTTGGAAGCGGTGGTCAGGCTATTGCCCGGTGTGTTGGGTGCTGCCGGATCACTTGAGGAAGAAAGTTTTGCGGATGGTCTGTTGGAGCATCCGCAATATACGAGGCCCGCAATTTGGGAAGGCCGGGAGATTCCCGACATTCTTGGTTCGGGTCATCATGGCCGGATTGCTACCTGGCGCAAGGAGAGGTCACTGCGCTTGACCAAAGAGCGCCGGCCAGATTTATGGAAGTCTTATGTCGCCCGGCAGGCAGCCGGGTCTGAAGGAGAAGAAAAATGAATGTGATTGATCAGCTCGAACAGGAGCAATTGGCCCAAGCTGGAAAAGATGTGCCAGATTTCCGTCCTGGTGACACATTGCGCGTGAGCGTGAAGGTGTCTGAAGGTAGCCGTAGCCGTTTGCAGGCTTATGAAGGCGTATGCATAGGCCGGTCTGGTCGGGGTTATAACGAGAGTTTCACCGTCCGAAAGATTTCCTATGGTGAAGGCGTTGAGCGCGTGTTTCCGATTTATTCCCCGTTGGTGGAAAAAATCGAGGTTGTTCGTAAGGGCCGCGTTCGTCGGGCTAAGCTTTATTATCTCCGCGCCCTTCGCGGTAAGGCTGCCCGTATCGCCGAACGGACCGACAACAAGGCGTAACATCGCCGATCGCGCCAAATGTTGGCGTGTGAATAATGTGTGGGGCCATGAGCCCATGGCCCCTGCACCATTTGATTAGGATCAGGGGGATAAATCATGGCCGGCCGCACTTTATATGACAAAATCTGGGATAACCACGTGGTGACCACACAGGAGGATGGCACATCCATCCTCTATATTGATCGCCATTTGGTGCATGAGGTGACCTCACCACAGGCTTTTGAAGGCTTACGTGATGCGGGCCGGAAGGTGCGTCGTCCCGATGCCACTATTGCCGTTGCTGATCATAACGTGCCCACCACCGATCGTTCCGGCGGTATTACCGACCCGGAATCACGCCTTCAGGTGGAAACGCTTGAGCGCAATGCTGTGGAATTTGGTGTGACCTATTACGGCATGGATGATATCCGCCAAGGTATTGTGCATATCATTGGCCCAGAGCAGGGCTTAACCCTTCCCGGCATGACCATCGTATGCGGTGACTCCCACACATCCACCCATGGTGCTTTTGGTGCGCTTGCCCATGGCATAGGAACCTCCGAAGTGGAGCATGTGCTGGCCACCCAAACACTTCAGCAACAGAAATCCCGCAACATGAAGGTCCATGTGTCTGGAAGCCTCACACCGGGTGTGACGGCCAAGGATGTGGTTCTTGCCATCATCGGCAAAATTGGCACCGCTGGCGCCACGGGGCATGTGATTGAATATACTGGGCCAGTCATTGAGGCACTTTCCATGGAAGGCCGCATGACGGTTTGCAACATGTCTATTGAAGCAGGTGCCCGTGCGGGCCTGATCGCCCCGGACCAAAAGACCTTTGATTACGTGCAAGGAAGACCCCATGCGCCAAAGGCTGGCCAGTGGGAGATCGCGTTGAATGGCTGGAGGGAACTTTACAGCGATGACGATGCGCATTTTGACAAGATTGTGGAGCTCAATGGTTCTGACATTATCCCCACAGTAAGCTGGGGCACCTCGCCCGAGCAGGTGTTGCCGGTCACAGGTCAGGTGCCTAAGCCCACTGACATTGCTGATGAAGGCAAAAGCCAAGCTGTCTCGCGTGCCCTTGAATATATGGGCATTGAGGGTGGCATGAAGCTTACTGATATCAAAATTGACAAGGTGTTTATTGGCTCATGCACCAATGGCCGTATCGAAGATCTGCGGGCTGCTGCCGCTATTTTGAAGGACCGTAAGGTTGCGGACCATGTTCAGGCCATGATTGTGCCGGGCTCGGGTCTTGTGAAAGAGCAGGCTGAGGCAGAAGGGCTTGATCAAATCTTTGTGGCATCGGGCTGTGAATGGCGTGAGCCGGGCTGTTCCATGTGTTTGGCAATGAATGCCGACCGTTTGGAGCCAGGTGAGCGTTGCGCTTC
>DKOD01000107.1:6017-6741 GCA_002469865.1 Alphaproteobacteria bacterium UBA7371
CCTGGCATGGCTGCGGCCGCGGCGGTTGCTGGACATCTTGCCGATGTGCGCAACTATCCTACTGAGCAAGCATAGGGAATATTTGAGATGGAAAAATTCACCAAAGTAAGCGGGACCGCTGCCCCTTTACCTTTCATCAATATCGACACCGACATGATCATCCCGAAGCAATTCTTGAAAACCATCAAAAGAACCGGCCTTGGCGCCAATTTGTTTCAAGAGATGCGTTTTGATGTGCAGGGTCAGGAAGTTGCTGATTTTGTCCTCAATAAGCCTGCTTATCGTCAGGCACAGATCCTCGTGGCCCGGGAAAATTTTGGCTGTGGATCAAGCCGCGAGCATGCCCCATGGGCGCTTAAGGATTTTGGCATCAAGGTTGTTATTGCACCTTCCTTTGCCGATATCTTTTTCAATAATTGCTTTAAGAATGGGATTTTGCCCATTGCCTTGCCCCATGAGCAGGTTGAGGAATTGTTGGCCCTTGCCGATGATCCCGAAAGCGCGGACATGACGGTGGATTTGGAATCTTGCACCTTAGTGGCGGGCAATAAGAGCATTTCATTTGATATTGATGCATTCCGCCGCCAATGTTTGCTTGAGGGGCTCGATGACATTGGCCTGACCCTCAAAGCGGAATCTGACATCACAAACTTTGAGCAGGGGCGCAAGAGCGGGCAGCCTTGGCTGTTTGCCAATCAGTAAAGGATCATCCCATGGCAAAGCA
>DKOD01000149.1 GCA_002469865.1 Alphaproteobacteria bacterium UBA7371
TACATCGACGAACGGGCGCAATTTGCCAATGGCGCCAAGGTCACCCCTGATCATGTCCGCCAATCCTTCTTCCTGCTGCGCGATGAAGGTGTTCCCTTTTACCGTTATTATTACAAAAATGTTGCTGAGGTGGCTGTCACCGGCGCCCAAACAATTCGTTTCGAGTTTGATGAGGCCAACAACCGCGAATTGCCCTTCATCATGAGCCAGCTCCCTGTCTTTTACACAGACCAATTTGCCGGTGGGAATTTTGCTGAATCAAGCCTCAAACCCATCATCGCAACGGGTCCCTATGAGGTGACTAAGGTCGAGGCAGGTCGTTCGGTGACCATGACCAGGCGCAACAATTATTGGGGGGATGTGGTCCCCTCCATGCGTGGCCTTAACCATATCGGCACCCTTAATTATGAATATTTCCGGGACCCTGCCGTGGCGTTTGAGGCCTTTAAATCGGGCGCCTATGACTTTCATGCCGAGACCCAGGCCAAGCGCTGGGCCACTGGCTATGATTTTCCAAGGGCCACAAATGGTGAGATTTTACGCGACGAGGTGGTGTTGCAGGGGGTAAAACCCATGCAATCTTTTGCCTTCAACATACGCAAGGAAAAATTCAACAACAACTTGGTTCGCCAAGCTCTTTCGCGGATGTTTGACTTTGCATGGCTCAACGAAAACCTTTTTTATGGCCAATATAAACGCACCAAGAGCTTCTTCGAAGGTTCTGAGCTTGCCTCGCAAGGCATCCCAGAAGGTGCGGAGCTTGAATTGCTGCTGCCCTTCAAAGATGAGCTGCCTGAAGATTTGTTCACCAAACCCTATGTGTTGCCGGGCGAAGAATCCCCAAAATATGACCGCCGTCGGCAATTGCGCAAAGCGCTTGGTGAATTAAAGCAAGCCGGTTGGTCCTTGCAAAATGGCAAGTTGGTTGATGCCAACAACAACCCCTTCACGCTGGAATTCTTGATAAATAACGCCGATTTCGAGCGCATCGTGGCACCCCTCACCCGGGCATTCCAGGACCTGGGCATCGATGCCAGCATCCGGGTGGTTGATGCCGCCCAATATGAAAAACGTGAGGAAGATTTTGACTTTGATATGATCTCCACAAATTTTGCCCAATCAACATCGCCGGGCAATGAGCAAAGAGATTTCTGGTCAAGTGACGCCGCCAAACGCAAAGGCAGCCGAAACCTCATAGGCATCTCCTCACCGGTGGTTGATGCCTTGATTGATAAGATCATCTTTGCCGAAACCCGTGAAGGTTTGATCGCCGCCTGCCGGGCCCTAGATCGTGTGCTTTTATGGGGCAATTACCTTATCCCCAACTGGTATTCACCGGGCAGCCGCATTGCCTATGATGCCAAATTTGGCCATCCTGAGCCCCTGCCAAGCCATGATCTGGGCTTCCCCGAAGCCTGGTGGGTGAAGAATTGAGCGGCTATATCCTGCGCCGCATGTTGTTCATGATCCCCACCCTATTGGGGATCATGCTGATCAATTTTGCCATCATCCAATTTGCACCCGGCGGGCCCGTGGAACAGATGATTTCCCAATTATCCGGCGACCATGGCTCGGTGGTTTCCCGGGTGACCGGGGGTATGGGTGGTGAGGTTCAATCAGAACCTTCTGAATATCGTGGCGCACAGGGTCTAGATCCTGCGTTCATCAAGGATTTGGAAAAACAATTTGGCTTCGACAAACCCGCCCATGAGCGTTTTTTAAAAATGCTTGGCGATTATTTAACCTTTGATTTTGGTGAAAGCTATTTCCGATCCATTGAGGTGATCGACCTCATTGCCGAGAAACTGCCGGTGTCCATTTCGCTTGGGCTCTGGACCACCTTATTGTCTTATCTGGTCTCCATTCCCTTAGGCATCCGCAAAGCAGTTCATGATGGCTCGCGGTTTGATGTGGCCACCTCATTTCTGGTGGTGGTGGGCTATGCCATTCCCGGCTTTTTGTTTGGCATTCTTTTGATTGTGCTGTTTGCCGGGGGGTCGTTTTTCTCTGTTTTCCCCCTGCGCGGCCTGACCTCGGATAATTTTGATGATTTGTCCCTCCTGGGGCAGGTAGCAGATTACTTTTGGCATATTGCCTTGCCCGTTTTGGCCATGTCCATCAGTGGCTTTGCCACCTTGACCTTGCTCACCAAAAACTCCTTTCTTGATGAGATTTCCAAACAATATGTGGTGACGGCCCGGGCCAAGGGGTTAAGCGAATCCAAGGTCCTTTATGGCCATGTCTTTCGTAATGCGATGTTGATTGTGATTGCGGGCTTTCCCGCGGCATTTGTGTCGCTGTTTTTCACTGGGTCGCTGCTTATTGAAACCATTTTTTCCCTTGATGGGTTGGGGCTTCTGGCTTTTGAAGCTGCGCTGCAGCGAGATTACCCAGTGGTTTTTGCCACCTTGTTCATTTTTTCCATCATCGGTTTGGTGATGGGCCTGATCACGGACCTCACCTACATGTTCGTGGACCCCCGGATTGATTTTGAAAGCCGGGAGGTGGGTTGATGTTTTCTGATCCGGTCAACCAACGCAGGTGGCAATTGTTTAAAGCCAACCGACGCGGTTACTGGTCGGCAATCATCTTTGCCGTGATTTTTGTTCTTTCCATGTTTGCTGAATTCATTGCCAATGACCGGCCGATCTATGTTCATTATGACGGCAAGCCGCATGTTCCTGTTCTCTTTTATTACCCTGAGACCGCCTTTGGCGGGGAATTTGAATTGGAAGCAGATTACAAAGACCCCTTCGTTCAGGAGCTTATTGCCAAAGATGGTGGCTTCATGATTTGGCCATTGATCGCATTTTCCTATAACAGCCATAACCTCGAATTAGACGTGCCAGCCCCTGCACCACCATCTGCCACCCATTGGCTTGGCACCGATGACCAGCAGCGTGATGTGGCCGCAAGGCTGATTTATGGTTTTCGGATATCTGTGCTTTTCGGTCTTATATTGACGGTTGTTTCCAGCATTATCGGCGTGATGGCTGGCGCCATCCAGGGCTATCTGGGCGGCTGGGTTGATCTAATTTTCCAGCGTTTTGTGGAGATTTGGAACGCCATACCCTACCTGTATTTGCTGATCATTTTGTCGGCGGTTTTCACACCCGGCTTTTGGATATTGTTGGCCATCATGGCCGCCACCTCTTGGGTAACGCTTGTGGGGGTGGTGCGTGCAGAATTCCTTCGGGCAAGAAATTTTGAATATGTGCGTGCGGCCAGGGCCCTTGGCGTTCGCGATCTCACCATCATGACCCGCCATATTTTGCCCAATGCCATGGTTGCCACCCTGACCTTCATGCCCTTCATCCTCAATGCTGGCATCACCACCCTCACCTCGCTTGATTTTTTGGGTTTGGGCATGCCTGCCGGTTCGCCGTCACTTGGTGAATTGCTCCGCCAGGGCAAGAACAATTTGGAAGCACCATGGCTTGGCATCACTGGTTTTGTGATGATCGCCCTCACCTTGTCTTTGCTTGTGTTTGTTGGTGAAGCGGTGCGTGACGCGCTCGACCCCAGAAAAACATTCCGCAATGATTAAACGATAGGAAAATTCCATGAGCCAGAACATCACCCGTGGCATCAACCAGATGCTTGATGAAGCAAACAAAGAAATCCGCACCCTCACCATCAATGAAGCCTTAGCGCTGTTGGATGCAGAAGATCATGTCTTTGTTGACATCCGCGATGTCCGCGAAATCAAACGGGAAGGCAAAATTCCAGGCTCCTATTCCTGCCCCCGGGGCATGTTGGAATTCTGGATCGATCCAGAAAGCCCCTACCACAAAGACATATTCAACCAGGACAAATCCTATATCTTTTATTGTGCCGGCGGCTTGCGCTCGGCCCTTGCCACCCAAACTGCGCAAAGCATGGGCCTGAAACCGGTTTGTCATGTGGAAGGTGGCTTTGCGGCCTGGAAGGCGGCCAATGCCCCCATCGAAACAGATCAATAGGACGCCTCGACCAAGATGACCGACAAGCTCCTGGATATCCAAAATCTGACCATTCATTTTGGAGGCCGTGACGCCGTGGTGCGTGGCCTTAACCTGGACATGAACAAAGGTGAGATCCATGGCATTGTTGGGGAATCGGGTTCAGGCAAATCCCTTTCTGCATTGGCCATCGGCGGCTTGCTGCCACCGGGTGCTGAGGTCAAAGGACAAATCCATTTTGACGGCAAAAGCATAGAAGCCAAAAACCTTTTGCATCTTCGCCGCCATGAATTGGGTTATATTTTTCAAGAGCCCATGACATCCCTCAACCCCCTCCACCGCGTGGAAAAACAGCTGGGGGAAGCGCTTTTGTTGGGTGGCACGCCCAAGCATGAATTGGCCGATAAGGTGGTATCATTATTGGTTGAAGTTGGGATTCCTGACCCTCAAAGCCGCCGCTATTCCTACCCCCATGAATTATCAGGTGGCCAGCGTCAGCGCATCATGATCGCCATGGCCTTAGCCAAATCACCATCCTTATTGGTTGCCGATGAACCCACCACCGCGCTTGATGTGACGGTCCAAGCCCAAATCCTTGATTTGATCCGAAAGCTAAACAAACAGCGCGGCCTCAGCGTC
>DKOD01000086.1 GCA_002469865.1 Alphaproteobacteria bacterium UBA7371
TGGGATGGCTTTTGCCCAAAAGGTTTGGCGTTTGCCGCTTGCATCCCGAACCGCCAAGGGTAAGGCCATCGTGAATCTGTTGCCAATCCAAGCAGACGTTACCATTGCGGCGGTCCTGCCTTTGGACATCGATGCGGAAGATCGGGATCGTTATTCCATTGTGTTTGTGACCGAGCGGGGCAATATCCGTCGTAACAAACTTACCGATTTTGGGAATTTGCGGGCCAATGGCAAAATTGCCATGCGCTTGGGTGATAATGACCGCTTGGTGTCGGTGCGCATCTGCAGTGATGATGATCACATTATGCTGTCCACCAAAAAAGGCCAGGCAATTAGGTTTCCTGCAACCGCCGTTCGGATCTTTTCTGGAACCTCATCTACTGGTGTGCGTGGTGTTAATTTGGCCGATGCCGATCAGGTGGTTTCGGCATCAATCCTCAATGGCCTACGGATAGATGCCCCAGAAGCTGCATCCTACCTTCGGTTGGCCAATGCCATGCGGCGTGGAGAAGGGGAAGTTGATTTTGATGAGGATGCCAACCTGGCCAATCAAGATGGTGACGTGGCTATTTCCCAGGACCGCTATGCCCAGCTTGGTGCCAATGAAGAAATGATACTTGCCATTACCGAGGATGGGTTTGGGAAGCGAACGTCATCTTATGCTTATCGAACAACCAATCGTGGCGGCAAAGGCATTAAGGCAATGGAATTGTCATCCCGCGGCGATCTCGCCGGTGTCTTCAGCGTAAGTGAGGCTGATCAGATGATGATGGTTACCAATATGGGCCAAATGATCAGGATTAAGGCCAGTGACGTGTCCATTCAGGGTCGGGGCGCCACCGGCGTGCGAATTTTCCATGTCGATGAAAATGAGTTTGTGGTATCGGTCACCCGTCTGGCAGAGGCTCCTGAAACCGAGGAAATGGAATCGGAAGAGGTTGAGGGGCGCGATGATGACTTGCCAGAAAATGGTGCCGACAATGATGGTGCAGGCGCTTAAATCTAATTGACGTGGAGGTGGGCCATGCGCCGTGGACTTTATCCTGGTACTTTTGACCCATTAACCCTGGGGCATTTGGACATCATTCGTCGTGCAACACGAATGGTCGATGAATTAATTGTTGGGGTTGCCATATCTGCTGGCAAATCACCTTTGTTTTCTCTGGAAGAGCGCTGTCAGTTGGCTGAGGAGGAGATTGCGGTGATCGCTGATCCTTCTTGCAAGGTGTTGGTGCAAACCTTTGATGGTTTGCTGGTGCATTATGCCCGGGAGATCGATGCCCAATTGCTGGTTCGGGGCCTCAGGGCGGTTTCTGATTTCGAATATGAGTTTCAGATGGTGGGGATGAATTCCCAGCTGGCGCCAGACCTTGAAACCGTGTTTTTGATGTCTGATATCCGCTACCAGCCGATTGCTTCAAGGCTGGTTAAAGAAATTGCCCGTTTGGGCGGTGACGTGACAGCCTTTGTCTCCCCGAAGGTTGCTGAAGCCTTGGAAGCAAAGTTTGCCATTTGACATACCAACCAACCCCCAAAGGAGATCTATGATGCTGCGCAATTATGCTGCCATGATGTTGGCCTTTATGTTTCTTCTTCCTCTTTACCCCTTGAAAGGACACAGCATGGATATCCGTGACCCCGAAAACACACTCATCATGACCCTAAAAGACGGTGATGTTATGATTGAACTTCTCCCCCAGGTGGCCCCACAACATGTTGCACGCTTGAAGGAGCTGAGCCGTGAGGGTTTTTATGATGGGGTGGTTTTCCATCGCGTCATTGATGGTTTCATGGCCCAAACCGGTGACCCCACGGGAACTGGCATGGGCGGCTCACAACTTCCTGACCTGCCTGCTGAATTTTCCCAGGAACCCCACATCCGTGGTGCCGTTTCCATGGCCCGGGCCCAGAACCCAAATTCAGCAAATTCGCAATTTTTTATTGTGTTTGATGAGGCCCGCTTCTTGGACAATCAATATAGCCTCTTTGGGCGTGTGATTGACGGCATGGAACATGTGGACAGCATCAAGAAGGGCGACCAACGTGCCAATGGGCAGGTCAATGACCCTGACAAAATCATCAAAATGATTGTTGCTGCCGACCGGTAATATTTCCATGGATGAAACCGGCTTGTCGCTTGATGATTTTGATTTTGAACTGCCGGAACATTTGATTGCTCTTCGTCCCGCCGAGCCAAGAGGCTCGGCGAGGCTAATTTGTGGCACGCCACCAGGGGGCATATCATTTCATCACATTCGTGATCTTCCCGACTTGCTTGATGGCGATGATTTGCTGGTTTTCAACAACACCAAGGTCATTCCAGCCCGGCTTAGAGGCGTTAGGGCAGGCCCCAATCAGTCTGGTCAGGTTGAGTTGCTGTTGTTGCAGCCGTTGAATGGGGAAGCAACAATTTGGGTGGCCATGGCAAAGCCTTTGAAGAAGCTCACTGCCGGCAGCAAACTCCAATTTGGTCCCGTCACAGCTGAGGTCTTGGGCAGAATTGATGAACAGACCTGCCGTGTGTCGTTTCAATGGAGCCACCAGGGTTGGCAGGCTGATCTTGACGAGTTTGGTTTGATGCCCTTGCCCCCATATATTGAACGCAAACGGTCTGCCGATCGACAAGATCATTTTGATTATCAACCCCTTTTGGCCAGATATCCTGGTGCGGTGGCGGCACCGACGGCGTCACTTCATTTTGATGAAGCTTTGATGAACGCCTTGTCTGACAAAAAAATCAGGAGCTGTGAGGTTACCTTGCATGTTGGTGCGGGGACATTTCTTCCGGTCAAAGAAGATGTCAGCAAACACAAAATGCATGAGGAATGGGGCGAGGTGGGTGCTGCGGCAATGGAAGAAATTCGCCTCACCAAAGCTCGGCATGGCCGCGTTGTTGCTGTGGGTACCACGGTGATGCGTATTTTGGAGACCGTCTATGCCATGGATCCATTGCCCTCAAATTTTGCCGGGCCGACCAATATTTTTCTCAAACCAGGCAGCCAATTTCATGTATGTGATGGTTTGGTAACCAATTTTCATTTGCCTCGATCCACCTTGTTGATGTTGGTTGCGGGCTTTGCCGGCACCGACTTTGTCCAAAAACTGTATCGTGAGGCAGTGAATGAGGAGCTTCGTTTTTTCTCCTACGGGGATGCCAGCCTTCTTTGGAAGCAGAAAATATGAGTTCTTTATCTTTCGAGTTGTTGGCTGATGATCACGGTGCCAGGCGCGGTCGTGTGCACACCACAAGAGGTGCTATTGAAACGCCAGCCTTTATGCCCGTGGGCACGGCCGCAACAGTTAAGGCCATGTTGCCAGAACAGGTTCGTGCCACCGGTGCTGACATTATTTTATCCAACACCTACCATCTCATGTTGCGCCCTGGCGATGAACGCATTGCCCGCTTGGGCGGCCTTCATCATTTTATGAATTGGCATCGGCCGATACTCACCGACAGCGGGGGGTATCAGGTCATGAGCCTTGGGGCCTTGCGTAAGATCAGTGAGGATGGGGTGAACTTTAAATCCCATATTGATGGGGCCAAGGTTTTTTTAAGCCCAGAACGTTCGATGGAAATCCAGAAAAACCTGGGTTCTGATATTGTTATGGCCTTTGATGAATGCACGCCCTTTCCGGCAGAAAAAGACGAAGTGGCCCGTTCGATGGAATTGTCCATGCGTTGGGCAAAACGTTCCCATGAAGCATTCGGGCAGCCGGAGCGTCAGGCTTTGTTTGGGATCGTGCAAGGTGGCGTCCATGGCGACTTGCGCCGGGTGAGTATTGATATGCTTACCGATATTGGCTTTCCCGGCTATGCCGTTGGTGGGTTGGCCGTGGGGGAAGGGCAGGAATTGATGTTGTCCACCTTGGAGGCCACCACACCTCATATGCCCGTTGATCGCCCCCGCTACCTTATGGGTGTTGGAAAACCATCGGATTTGGTGGGTGCGGTGGCGCGGGGCATTGATATGTTTGATTGTGTGATGCCGACCAGATCAGGCAGAAACGCGCAAGGCTTCACCGACCAAGGTCCCATCAACCTGCGCAATGCCAAATTCGGTGATGATCCAGACCCCATAGACCCATCATGCCCCTGCCTAGCATGTAAAAATTATTCTCAAGCCTATTTGCATCATTTGTTCAGGGCCGGTGAGATGCTTGGGCCCATTCTTCTTACCCATCATAATTTGGCTTATTACCAATCCTTGATGGCCCGAATGCGTGGCCATATTGAACAGGGAAGCTTTGCACAATTTGCCCAAAAATTTATGGGTTAAAGACTTTTGGCCAAATGGTAAAAACGATCAAAACAGACATTGCCATCAAATTTTTCAGCAAAATATTGCTGGGCCTGGCGGCCTCTTTTTTCG
This sequence comes from Alphaproteobacteria bacterium UBA7371, assembly GCA_002469865.1. Lineage (GTDB taxonomy): Bacteria > Pseudomonadota > Alphaproteobacteria > UBA8317 > UBA8317 > UBA8317. Next base: position 4,371 of record DKOD01000086.1, read on the forward strand.
CGTTCGTCATCATCGAGGATTGCAGATTGGAGGGCTTTGGCAATGGCCATGCTCGATGAACCATCGACCGACCATCCTGTGGTTCCATCAAGCACGGCCTCACGGGCTCCCCCAGCCATGCCCCCAACGGAGGGTATGGCGTAGCTTGCAGCTTCTGCATAGACAATTCCAAAGCCTTCAAGAGAGTTTCCTTCTTGATAAGAAGGCATCAGGAAAAGGTCTGTGGCCGCCAATAATTTCTGTTTGTTTGCCTCATCGACATGCCCATGAAACACAACATGGCCTTCCAGACCCAACCGCCTTGCTTGCTCTTCCAAGGCAGTTCGTTCCGGACCATTGCCGGCAATGTGCCATTGATAGGCTGGCAGTTTGTCTTGGATATGGGCCAAGGCTTCCATGGATTGTGCCAAGCCTTTTCTTTTTTCAAGCCGTGCAAGCGACAAAATTTGAAAAATACTTTCATCCCGTTTTTTGGGTGGGTGAAGCTTGAGCATATAAGTTGGCGCAATAACATGAATTTTGTGGTCTTGGTGGGGTGCAAATTGCATCACAAGTTTTGCGGTTGCATCAGAGCTGGCGATAATAAGCCGGGCGCGATCCAAGGCAGCGCGAATTTTGGGGCTTTTTGATTGTTTGTTCAGATATTCTTGGCCATGGGCCAACAAAATGATGTTACGCGCATCTCTGGGCACGGCATTCATGCTTTTCCAACTGTCGCAAATCACAATGCTGTCATGGGTCAAGAAACCTTTGGCCAGCAGTCTTTTACACCATGATCGGATGAGTTTTGGTGCATGTATGTGGGTGGCGTTGTAAAAGTTTGACGAGGGGGCTTGATGGTCGGTTAAGACCTGAACCTGATGACCATTGCTGCCAAATCGTTGGGCAAGCGCTTGCATGACCAGTTCCATGCCACCTAGCCGTGGTGGAAATGTTTGGGTGATGATCAATACAGGCTGTGTCATTCAAAATCTGTGTTTTTTTTGCCCTGTTTTTCCATATGACGTTCGAGCATTTTGACATCCCGAAGCCAACGGCCGTGGGCACCAACCACGGCAATGGCAAAGCCATACAAGCCAGCGCGCCATAGCCCTTTGAGGACATAATTTTTGAAAAAATAAAAGGGGCCTGCAAAAACAACACGCAACATAACCGATGGTTGGCTTTTGAGCTTGCCACCTTCCACCCGCCTACTGGATACCTTGTTCCATTTGTCGCTCATCTGGGCGATGCCAGAAAATGAATAATGGAGCAGGTTTCCATGTAAGGTGGTTGTTTTGGTATTCATGGGCAATTCAAGCTGATCCCAGGCCTTATGCCCAGGCATTTGTACAAATTGCCGATTATATAATTTATGCCGTTCATCAATGGCAAAATGGTACCAAGGCTTGCCATAGGGCGGTACCGTGATCAGCCGAAGCCCGAACACTTCATCAATATTTGGTTTGCGGGCCAGTACTTGTTGGATTTGGGTTATGAGTTCAGTGGTAAGGATTTCATCAGCATCCAAATCCAACACCCAATCATGTTTACAGGCCTGCTCCCCAACCCGTTTTTGAAAACCATTGCCCAACCAGGCTTGCTCGATCACACGGGCGCCATATGCTTGAGCTATTTCAATGGTTTTGTCGCTTGACCCTGAATCCACAACCACAATGTCATCACTCACATGACCAACAGCCTGAAGCACATGGGCAAGTCGTTTTTCTTCGTTAAGTGTGCGGATGTAACAAGATAAATTCACAGAAGCACATCCTGCCAAATTGCATGGTGTTTTCTGTAATATTCAACACAGGCAAGGTCAGAGGCGTATCGGTTGTGATCTTTATAGACGAGTTGATGAAGGGCGAATTTTTTTTCGTTTTGTGTTGCCTGCGGTAAGCGGTTTGGCGCCTCTGGATTATGAATAATTTCTACTTTGTTTTTGGTGATATGACCCGAAAGCCAAACGTCATCGACGGTCCACAAAATGTCGGGAATAGAAAACGCATCTTCAGTGAAGAATTCAGGCCGCACCATGACGCCACCCACACCTTCAAAAATATCTGCAAGGCCCCTTTGTGGGTTTTTGGTGGGTTTCCAACGCCCAAAGGATGTCATCCGTTTCAATCGGTATTTTAATGGCTTGTTCATACGAAAAGCCCTTGCTTCTAAAGTGCGCAAGCTAAGCGAGCTTTCACAGATTGCCGATGATGGATATTTTTGGGCGGCATCAACAAATCGTTGTGCCCAATGGGTGTCATAGGATTTGTCGTCATCGCAAAAAAGCAAGTTCACGTCTTGTTCAGCAAAATATTTGACTGCCGGAAGAATTTTGCTTGCTGGCCCAAAATCGAATTCAAGTTCGTGAAGGGTTACACCATTTGGCACTTCGGGAAGACTATGCTGATTGAAATCGCTGCGGCGATAATTTTTGGGAACAAACAGATGGATTCCAGCGATCTTTGCCCTTTGTTGGAACAAAGATGTAATAACATCGCCGAGGCCATCATGCCTCGGCGGAATTGTTGTTAGGGTAATGTGGAGTGGTCTTTCTCTAGAGGCCACGTTATGCCCAGCCTCTGGTTTTTGTTTATGCGTCTGCTTGCTTGGACAAGGAAGTGACCGCTTCCTGCCAGCGCAAGGGGTTGCCGTCAGCATCCAAGATCAAATCGCCATTTTGGTAGGCTGCTGCCACAAATTTGCCCTGACCAGTCATGCTGCCATGAAAGAGCACCGGAAAGATCTCTTTTTCGTCGCGAAAACCACCGGCCTTAGAACCAAGTTTGTTTGCGACGTTGGCGCCAGCTGCCGCCTGGCGCAAGGCGACATTGTTCTTTGAAACTGCCATCGTTCAACTCCCAAAAAATCAAGGCATTTTCATAACCCAAATCCTTTGATGCCGCAAGCATGGCCAAGGTCTTGACCTGAGGGGTTATCATCCGTAACAAATGCGGCCTCGTGGGGCGCGTAGCTCAGTTGGTTAGAGCATCTGACTTTTAATCAGAGGGTCGAAGGTTCGAATCCTTCCGCGCTCACCACGAGTTTCATATTATTTCCCCCATTTACGAATGATTTTCGGTGGCCAACCAGCCACACGCATCAAAGATATGAAGCTCGTGATTTGGTGGTTATGAAAAACGGAAGCTAGATTTCATTTTATCTCTATTCATGTTTCGTTTGAAAATTTATGACTGGCTTGGATAGATGTAACAGTCGAGTCCCGTAAAAATTGGTGAGGGTGCTTTTTAGGAGCTAGTCATTCGGTGAAGGGGTGAGTTTTTTTGCGTTCTATATCGCAAGGCCGTTTGTTAAACCAATATGATGGTCTTTGGGGCGCTATTACCGCATGATTTTTGGGAACCACCGCCATGAGTTTGAAGCAACTGCGCAGAAAAATTTACCGAGAAACAATCACAAAAAAGCTTTCTTCGGAATTTCTGTTTTCATTAAACAGATGTGTCTTGATATCGAGCCATGGTTTTGCTGCGTTCGCCCATGGCCATCATCGATTTGATCAAGATGTGGATTTTTCTCATTTTTGGGACAAAACATATTCATGCTTTTATGTGCGCACAGATGATGTTGAGGAATTTGTGGCCAAGATCGGCCAACGACCTTTAAATCAGAAACATGTTGTTACATTGTTGGTGGGGGATAGCGACACGCCAGTTTCAGGCAAGAAACGCGAATTGTTGGAACGCCTTGCCCAGGAACACGAACCCTTGCAAATATTCTGCCAAAACTTGGCGGACAACTCAGTTAGCCTAAAAAATCTTCCTATTGGGTTAGATTATCATTCAAACCTTTATTTTTACGATTTTTTTCAATCTAATCGAAAAATGCCGTTGCATCAAGAATTGGCGCTGGTGGATTTGTTAAAAAGCGCACAAAACTGGTCCTCCAGACCTCTTCGTGTAAGCGTTGATTGGGCTGGGTCTACCCACCGAGGGGATAGGTCAGAGGCATTGGAACATTTGCCAAGTCAGTTATGCCAATTCACTGATTTTGGTGGAAAAAAGCGTGTAGCACAAATGGACATCTGGAAGCAGCATTTGTCATGCCAATTTGTTGCTAGCCCTTTTGGTGTTGGGCTTGATTGTCATCGCACCTGGGAGGCTATAGCTCTTGGCTGTGTTCCAATCACATGCCGCTCTGGATTGTCGCCTTCATTTGCTGGTTTGCCTGTGCTGGAGTTGGAAAGTTGGTCTGAATTAACTGAGGAAAAGCTTCAACAGGCGGCCAAAGAAATTTCGGGCGAAAAGTTTGATTTTGGTCCCATGTTCATGTCCCATTGGAAAAAACATTTTGCACAAGATGTTCAAAATCACGACCGACATCTTGCATCGGTTGACGACTGGCCGCGTATCTTCCGCGCGGAATTTGACAGAATTCGCTGGGATTGCGCATGACTAACAAAGCGCAGTCCTAAGGGTTCCAGTCATGGCAAAGATTTCTAACAGAAAACGCATTTTGGTTACCGGTGGGGCTGGTTTTCTGGGCTCCCATCTATGTGAGCGACTCTTATCGCGTGGTGATGACGTTATTTGTGTGGACAACTTCTATTCCGGAACGAAGGACAATATTGTCCATTTATTACCCAACCCTCATTTCGAGCTAATACGTCATGACATCACCTTTCCTCTTTTTGTGGAAGTGGATGAGATCTTCAACCTAGCATGTCCGGCATCGCCCATTCACTATCAGCATGACCCCGTTCAGACCACCAAAACATCGGTCCATGGCGCCATCAACATGCTTGGGCTCGCCAAACGAACAGGCGCAAAAATTTTTCAAGCATCAACAAGTGAAGTCTATGGAGATCCCGAAATGCATCCTCAGCGGGAGGAGTATTGGGGTAACGTAAATCCAATAGGAATTCGTTCTTGTTATGATGAGGGAAAAAGATGCGCCGAGACTTTGTTTTTTGATTATTACCGGCAGCATCAGGTGGATATTAAGGTGGTGCGTATCTTTAATACCTATGGCCCACGCATGCATCCCAATGACGGTCGCGTGGTGAGCAACTTCATCATGCAAGCGCTGCAAGGAGAGGATATTACTGTTTTTGGTGATGGCAGCCAGACAAGAAGTTTTTGCTATGTCGATGATCTGGTTGATGGGTTCTTGCTCATGATGGATTCACCTCAACATAATATTGGGCCTATCAACCTGGGTAACCCATCAGAATTTACCATTAAGCAACTGGCTGAAAACGTGCTGAAGCATGTTGGTGGAAGCTCCCAATTGGTGTTGAAACCATTGCCTATGGATGATCCCAAACAACGTCAGCCAGATATAACCAAGGCCAAAGAAGAACTTAATTGGTCTCCAAAGGTTTCTTTGGATGAGGGCCTTGAGCAGACTATCGGTTATTTCAGAAATATTTCCTGGTCGAATAATGCCTGAGCATAAGACCAGATTAGCGATTATTTGCCCTGTTTTTAACGAACAATTGATGGTTTCGACCTTTGTTGATTCCATTAAGCCTGTTTTGAGGAGTTTGGCTCCAAAAGGCATATCGCCTTGTTTGGTTTTTGTTGATGATGGTTCTGAGGATCAAACGGCCACTGAAATCAGTGCGCTTTTGAATGACGATCCCGACATCAAACTTATCCAGCTCAGCCGGAATTTTGGCAAAGAAGCAGCCTTAAGTGCCGGCATTGATTATGCCGTTCAGCAGGAATTTGATGGGTTGATTTTGATAGATGTCGATCTGCAAGATCCAGTGGAAGAAATCCCCAATATGGTTGTTGCCTGGCAAGAAGGTTCAGATGTGGTTCTCATGCAGCGCGTGGATCGTTCTGAAGACACATTTTTCAAACGAAATAGCGCCAAACTTTACTATGGTTTGTTCAACGCCCTATCGGAGCATAAAATTGTAGAAAATGTGGGGGATTACCGCCTTATCGATTATAAGGTGGCCAAAGAGCTAACCAAGCTTGAAGAGCGCAACAGGGTCATGAAATCCCTTATCCCCTGGGTTGGTTTTCAGACAAAAATATTGCCTTACAAACGCAAAAGCCGTCATGCCGGTCAAACTAGTTTTAATGTGGCAAGGCTCTCGGATCTTGCCATTAACTCCATTACTTCCCATTCCACAAAATTGCTTCGTTTGTGGGGCTTAATGGGCATTTTGATGTTTCTTGCCTCGGTTGGCTTTGCAGCCAAAATTATTTTGGAAAAAATGTTTTTTGGCATTGAAGTGCCTGGCTATGCATCCCTCGTGGTGATCACAACCTTGATCGGGGGGGTAAATATGCTGGGCCTTGCGGTGATTGGCGAATATGTTGGGCGCATCTATCTGGAAAGCAAACGCCGGCCTTTATATGTCATCAAATCGATATCTTAACATCAGTGCCATTGGTCGGTTTGGCCTTGTGGGTATTGGCGCCACCCTGGTTCATTTATGCGTGTCGGTCCTCGTTCTTGCGATGGGTTTGGATGTTTATCTGGCCAATTTGGTGGGCTTTGTTGTTGCCTTTGTTTTTTCTTTTCTGGGCCATAGCAGGGTAACTTTCCCCGACGGTGACCGCAGCCATCTTGCTTGGGCACGCTTTTTCCTGGTGGCCTTGATGGGCTTTGGGCTGAACAATTTGGTTTTGTTGCTCAGCTCAGGCCATGACATGGAATATGCACGCCTTATGCTGGCTGTTTTTGTGGCGCCCTTGGCAACTTTTGTGCTTTCCGCCCTATGGGTTTTTGCCAAGCGCACTGTTTGAGGCAATGCCCCAGGAAAGGCCGTTGCTGTTTTTGCTTTGGTAAAGAATTTTTCCTGACGCAGCAAAGCTCAGCTTTCCAGCATAGGCATTGTCTT
>DKOD01000031.1 GCA_002469865.1 Alphaproteobacteria bacterium UBA7371
GGCCTGGCAACATCTGGTGTGGGGCGCACAGGATTGCCCACCACATGGGCCGTTACACCCTCGGGCAGCCCCCTGGTCTTAGCAAAGGATAAAGCGACGGCTTTGGCGCCTGCTGCAAGCCTGCGGTTGGCCCGACCAAAAATAGCATTTTGCTCATGGAGCACCACCGGAATACTAAGCAGCTGGGCTGCTTTGCATGGTGCAAATGCAGGGTACCCCCCAAAACCAACCAGCACATCAGGCCTATGGCGTAGCAAAAAAAGCATCGCCGTCAGCACCGCAAAAGCCACCCAGAACAAGGCCTTCAATTTTGACATGCCTGATGAACCGGTGGGGGTGGATGCCGACATGACCATATGGGGAATGTCTTCCTCACCAAGATAACGTTTTCCGCGTCTATCGGTCAGTAACATCAATTCCGCACCGGCAAGTTTCAGTGCCTCTGCCGTGGCCAGGGCTGGAAACACATGGCCACCGGTTCCCCCGGCCACAAGAACCACCCTCGTCATGCAAGCCCCCCCATCATCCCAGGGCGCCGACGCGTCATGGCAAGAAGGAAGCCAGCAGAAACGGCCATGGCCAAGAGGCTGGTTCCCCCATAGGAAATAAACGGAAGTGTCATGCCTGTGGTGGGCACCATGCCCAGGCTGACCGCCATGTTCAAAAAAGCCTGCAGGCCAATCACAATCACCAAACCACCCACAGCAAGTTGACTAAAACTGCTGGTGTGATGGCGGGCCCTGGCCATGGAGCGCAAAACCAATATGGCAAAGCTTCCCACAATAAGGGTGCAAGCAATCAAACCATATTCTTCCAAAGCCACTGCAAAAATGAAATCAGTATGGGCATCTGGTAAGGTTCGTTTCAACTCACCCTCCCCAGGACCAACACCGATGATGCCACCATGAACCGCGGCATCAAGCGCCTTGTTCACTTGGTAATTTTCAGCGCGTTGGGGGTCCAAGAACGCATCAATGCGTTTGGCCACATGGGGCAAAGTGAAATAGGCCATCACCACACCAACCCCGCCAATGGGCGCAAAAACCGCTGCCCAAACCAGCCTCACGCCTGAAAGAAATAGCACCCCAACCCAAGCTGCAGCGATCAAGATGGTCTGTCCGATATCCGGCTGCAAAACGAGGATGCCAACACAGCTTAACAGCCCCAAAAAGGCCAGCAAGGTCCCATCCATTCGGCCAAAGACTTTTTCCTGCCTGCTCATCAAATCAGCGGTGACCACCATTAATGCCGGCTTCAAAAATTCTGCTGGTTGGATGGACAGACCGCCCACATAAATCCAACGCCTTGCGCCTTTGATCTCCACACCAAGAACCAAGGTGGCCAGTAGGGCCAAACCTGCAAAGACCAAAAGCGCGTAAGCAGCGCGCCGCACGCCCACCGGCGAAAGCAGCGAACATACAACGATAATGACGCTGGAAAGCCCCACAAACAGCAATTGTCTTTTGACAAAATGATATTGTTCAAGCCCCAATTTGGCAGCCACCGCGGGTGAAGCTGCAAGACCCATGATAATACCAACCACCATGAGGAAGATGATGCAGCCCAACCCCCAGCGATCCACCGACCACCACCATCGCGAGATCATACCATCATGGGCGCGCGATAAAATATTCATGCCCCCCAAGCCTCCACCAATCCCCGGAAGTGCTCCCCACGGGCCATAAAATTTGGATAGGCATCAAAAGATGCGCTTGCTGGGGAAAGAAGAATGGTGCCACCATCACCCTTTTGGGCCTGGGCCACTGCCGCATGAAAAGCTTTTTCCAAGTCAGGGCATTGGGTGACAGGAACAAAATCAGACAATGCATCGACAAACACACCAGCATCCTTGCCAAAAGCAAATGCCTTTGCAGAGGTTTCTTTGGCGGTTTTGGCCAAGATTGATAGGTCTTCGGGCTTGGAGAGACCGCCAACAAGCCAATAAGATCCCGGCCAAGCACGTAACGCATGGCAGGTTGATGATGCATTGGTGGCCTTGGAATCATTCACAAATTCCAATTCACCCTTGCGAAGAACATGTTCAAGGCGGTGGGGCAAACCTGGAAAACTTGCCAGGGCCGACAACAGCTCGTCCAATTCATTCCCAGCAGCAAGACACGCCCCGATGGCCGAGGCAATATTCTCGCCATTGTGACGGCCCTGGAGGGACTTTGGAATGTCCAGTGGGTATGTAACCCCATCAACATGCAACTGACCATCGGCAACATGGATTTGCGCATCTTCCCCAAGGCCCACAGATTTTGCTCGTGGTGTCCGGCCAGAAAATTCTTGATACCAGGCAAGCCCTACAGCATCAACGACACCGAGCACCAACCGACCGCCATGGTCGCATGTTTGGTCAAAAAGCTTTTTCTTGGCACCATGATAGGCTTCCACGCTCCCGTGGCGATCAAGATGATCCACACCAAGATTGGTGAGCACTGCCACATCAGAAGCGAAACTTGTCTGAAGATCCAATTGGTAGGAAGATAATTCCACCACATGCCAATTGGCATCCATAGGCATTTTAAGCAGTGGTAGGCCCAGGTTACCTCCAGCAACAATGCTGCCCTCTGTTACGCTGTCCATGAGATGAGCAATCAAGGCCGTGGTGGTGGATTTCCCATTGGTGCCGGTCACAGCAATGATGCGCGGGGCCTCATCGGCAAGCATCATTTTCCAAGCATAGATCTCAAGCTCACCCAATATCTCACATTTTTCTTGCCGCGCCCGAACATATGCCGGATGGGTTTCTGGCAGGCCTGGGGCCGGAACAAACACATCAACGACACCCCAATCAATATCATCAACATGTTGGGGGGCATGACCAGCAACATCATCATTAATTTTGTCGTCACCCACAATAATACGTGCCATTTGGTCTTCGAGATACCCAACCACGGCCATGCCCGACAAACCCAGTCCATAGACATAGAAGCACCGGTGATGAAGGGGATCGACCTGCATCAGCGCAACTTCAAGGTTGAAAGCCCAATTAGGGCGAGGATCACTGCAATAATCCAAAAACGGATCACAATTGTTGGTTCTTTCCAACCCATTTGCTCAAAATGATGGTGGATGGGCGCCATCTTAAACACCCGCTTTCCGGTTAACTTAAAGCTTGCCACCTGGATCATGACCGATAAGGCCTCAAGAACAAACAAGCCGCCGATCACAGCCAACACAACTTCATGACGCGTTACCACAGCGATTGACCCCAGAGACCCCCCAAGGGCCAGGGAACCTGTGTCGCCCATGAAGATCATGGCCGGCGGGGCGTTAAACCATAAAAAGCCCAAACCAGCACCAATTAAGGCACCGCAGAATACCGCCAACTCACCTGCACCGGGAACGTAATGAACCTGCAAATAACCAGAAAATACGATGTTACCAACAAGATAGCTGATCATGCCAAAGCTGGCCGTCGCAATCATGACCGGCACAATAGCAAGACCATCAAGCCCGTCGGTCAGATTAACCGCATTGGCAGAACCCAAGATCACCAGCACAGCGAAGGGGAAGAAAAACATGCCAAGCGGCAAAAGTGTGTCCTTGAAAAATGGCAAGGCCAAACGCTGGTCAAGCTCAGCAGGCGCCATAAAAGAAATGACCACAGCGGCCAGCAGCGAAACCGCAGCACCAATGGCAAGCCGCAACTTGCCTGAAAGGCCCCCAGCATGGCGTCGGGTTACCTTTTGGTAATCATCAACAAAGCCTAAAAGGCCAAATGAAATCGTGACCAGCAAAACCACCCAAACATAAATATTGGAAAGGTCCATCCACAAAAGCGTGGAAATCAATGCGCTGCCCAAAATAAGCAAGCCACCCATGGTTGGCGTGCCCTGTTTTTCGACGATATGTCGCTTGGGGCCATCCTCACGGATAGGCTGCCCCTTACCCTGGCGCATTCGAAGAACATTGATCAGGCGTGGCCCGAATATGAATGCAATGAGAAGGCTGGTGAGTATGGCCCCACCTGTTCTAAATGTGATGTAGCGCAGAACATTGAACGCCCCGAACTCATCCGCAAAGGGAAGAAAAATCTCTGGGATCATGATGCGGCCACTCCGACATGCCCAGCCTCCAAAAGCCGGGCGACAATCTGATAAACTTCACTGCCATGGGAACCTTTCACCAGGACCAAATCGGAAGGCTGGATAAGCCCATCAAGCTCATCAAAAGCAGCAGCAACATTATCTGCACACACAACCTTGCCCGGAATATTTTTGGACCCAAACGCCCGGCCCATGGCCGGACCCACAGCAACCACCACATCAACACCTATTTCGATGATTCGGTGAACCACTTCCAGATGAGCCAAATCCCCCATGTCTCCAAGCTCAAGCATGTCACCGAGAATGGCAATTTTGCGTCCAGCATGATGGCCAAGCGCATTGATGGCCGCCTCCATGGAAGACGGGTTGGCATTATAGGAATCATCCAAAAGGGAAAAAGATACAGGCTTGGTTATTTTGACCAAACGCCCCCTGCCCGCGGGGAGAGAAAATCCTGCCATGGATCTTGAAAAACTTGAAAACGATACCCCCAAATGTTCACAAACGGCATACACCGCGGCGATGCTGCTGCATAATTGGGGGGCCACGAAGCCCACATGGAACACACCAGAATTTTTACCCCCTTGAATGTCCAGCTGCATGCCTGTTTCATCAACTTGAACAAGCTGACATGAATAATCAGCCGATGGGCTTATTCCAAAGCGAATAACTTCTGCTGCATTGGCCTTGGCGACCTCACCAAGCAGCATTGAATGCGCCGTATCCTCGGGAACCAAGGCAATTCCGTTATGCCCAAGCCCCTCGTAAATTGTTGATTTTTCCTTTGCGATGGCCTGCAAGCTTCCCAATTGGCCAATATGGGCCGGAGCAATAGCCGTCACCATGGCGATATGGGGACGAACCATATGGGAAAGGGGGGCTATTTCACCAACATTGCTCATGCCCAACTCAAACACACCCAATTCTGCTCCGGGCCCCATGTTGGCAAGGGTCAGGGGCACACCAATATGGTTGTTAAAGGAGTTTTTTGCAGCATGAACCTCATGATGGGCTGCCAAGACGTGGGTCAACATGTCCTTGGTCGTTGTTTTGCCGACCGATCCTGTGATGGCAACACGCCTTCCTTGATGACGCTTGGAGGCTGCATCCCCAAGCACCTGCAAGGCTCCTAGCCCATCATCAACATGGATAATGCTGAGCCCCTCGGGCTTGTCATGGTCACTTGCCCAAAAAGCCCCAACCGCTCCAGATTGTTGTGCCCTTGCTGCAAATTCGTGACCATCCCGGGCTGCCTTCAAAGGAACAAATAGGCTGCCTTTTTGAACATCACGGCTGTCTTGGGTCACATGACTGACCCCATGATCGGCACCTTCAAGTCTTCCGCCAATAAGATCTGCTATTTGGGATAATGTCCAAAGCATGTTTGTTCACCCATGTTCGGCAAGAAATGTGCGCACAATGTCGGCATCATCAAATGGCAAAGTTTTGCCCCCCACCACTTGCCCCTGTTCATGCCCTTTGCCGGCCACCAACAGCACATCTTGGTTGGAAAGCATCTTGATTCCTAAGCAAATGGCCTCTTTTCTATCACCACATTCTATGGCCCTTGGGTGGGTCGCCAAGATCGCATCACGAATGGTTTGGGGGTCTTCGGATCTTGGATTGTCATCGGTCACAATGGAGAAATCTGCATGAGCCGCGGCCACTTCTCCCATCATGGGGCGTTTCCCACGATCCCTGTCGCCACCGCAACCGAAAACCACACCGATGCGCTCAAACTGCTCTGATTGCCTGAGCGATTTTAAGGCCGTCTCCAAGGCGTCGGGTGTATGGGCATAATCAACGAAGACCGCAGCCCCACAGGCATGGCGACCCACAAATTCCATGCGCCCACGAACAGCCTGCAAGCCTGACATTGCCAGTGCCAGATGACCCAATTCCAGGCCTGCATCAAAGGCAAGAACAGCAGCTAGGGCCAAATTTTCCAATTGGAATCTGGCAATGAACGGAACAGTCACACATTGCAAATGCCCTTGAGAAGTGATGTGAACTTTCGCGCCCTCAGCCGACAAAGACATAACCTTAAACCCAAAAAAATTCAGGTCCTGCTTGTGGTAATCCCAGAGCCGCACGCCTGATTTTTCGCATGCCGCATGAATGGCTATGGCTGCCTCACCCGTCGCCGCGCTGGCTAGAAGACCATTTTTTCTGATGCATCGGCGCACCAATTCCAATTTTGCCTCAAGATATGCCTCCATGCTCACATGGTAATCGAGGTGGTCACGACTGAGGTTGGTGAATGCACCCGATTGGAAGGTAACCCCATCAACACGATGCTGATGCAAGCCGTGGCTTGAGACCTCCATGGCAAGATGCTGACAACCCTCTTGGGAAAGCGTGTGGAGCATCTTGTGCAACGCAATTTGGTCAGGTGTGGTCATGCCTGGCTGTGGTTCCATGCCTCCGCGCACCAAACCCAAAGTTCCAAGGCTTGCAGCATTGATCCCTGCGCCCGACCAAATCTGGCGCAACAAATCAACCGTGGATGTTTTGCCATTGGTTCCCGTCACCCCCACACAGAGATTGGGTTGGCCTGGAAAAAAAATAGCCGCTGCAAGAGCCAAGGCCCTGCGTGCATGAGGCACTTGTAGCCACACAAAACGGTCATCATTAACCGGACGCTCGCCCATGATGACGGTCAATCCGGCAGAGGCAATCTGGTCCAAATGCTCCAAAGGATCAAAATGGGCGCCTGGAACCGCCACAAACAAATCACTGGGCTGCATGGACTTGGTTGAAGATGTCAGACCTAAGACCCGAAGCTGTTGCTGGCCATGGCAGGTTATTGCCATGTTTTTTTCCTGCATCAGGGCAATAAAACGGGCGAGCTCCACGTCAATTGACCCTCTCAACCGCCAGCAACACACCACCATTTTGTTCTTCAGGAAATACGGGCCGAATACCCAAAATTGGCGACATCCGCGACACCAATCTTGACACAAGTGGCGCCGCGACCCAACCGGCTGTTGCGTGCCCGTGGGTTTCTTTGTTTCCCTCAGGCGCTTCCAACACCACATAAACCACATATCTTGGTGCTGCGGCAGGGAATGCAGCAACAAAAGATGAAATTCGTTCACGCTTGGTGTAACCTTGGCGGCCAGCACGCTCAGCGGTCCCAGTTTTGCCAATCACACCAATGCCCTGGACATCAGCACGTTTGCCCGTGCCATCCTCAACAACCTGCCTCATCATGTTGCGCACCTGCTTGGCCGTTTCAGGAGACAGCACGCGCTGCGGCGCACTTGTGCGGCCACCCTTGAGGAGAGATGCTTCCATTCTGAGCCCGCCATTGACCACAGGAATAACGGCCTCAGCCAATTGGAGCGGGGAAACTGACAGACCATATCCATAGGATAATGTTGCCGTGGTGATATCGCCCCAACGATCAGGGGTTATTGGCCGTGCCGCTTCACGCAATTCAATGGAACTGCGGTTCATCAGGCCAAATTTTTCAAAAAATGACTGTTGCTGTTCCTTTCCAAAACCCAAAGCCAATCTGGTTGAGCCGATGTTGGAGGAATATTTAAAAACTTCCGAGACTGTAAGCACACGGTTTTTTGCATGAAAATCCTTAATTTCATGCGCACCGATTGTTATCGGCCTACGGGCATCTACTGGCATATCATGGGTCGCGGTTTTGGTCTCCAATGCAATGGCAGAGTTAAAAATTTTGAACACTGAACCAAGCTCGTAGACGCCCGCCACGGGGCGATTAAAATAACGCTCTGCATCACCAGGCACAGGCCTATTGGCGTCATATGTCGGCGCCGATGCCAAAGCCAAAACCTCGCCGGTCAAGGCATCCAGCACAACGCCAGACCCAGCCTTGGCTTGGAATTCATCTATGCCCTGAGCCAAGACAGATTCCAAAGCATGCTGGATGGTCACATCCAAACTAAGCGCCAATGGGCCAGTCACCGTTTCATCGACGAGTTGGCCATTCATGGACAGCTCAATACCAGCAAGGCCATTACCATCGGCATCCACATGACCCAGCACATGGCTGGCTAGACTGCCCTGGGGATAAATGCGGCGGTATTCCTTCATGAAGCTTACGCCCGGCAAATATAGCTGGTGAACCTGCTCCTGCTGCTCGGGGCTTAAATGACGTTCAACCCAAACAAAACGACGGTCAGAAGCAAGATCTGCCGCCAGCTTGACTGGGTCGAGATGTGGAAACACACCATGGAGCTTATGGGCTGCGTCTGTGGGGTCAAGAATAAAGTACGGATCAGCATATAAAGACGCCAGGGGAACAGAAGTGGCAAGCACAAAGCCACTTCGGTCCACGATATCACGGCGCGGGGTAAAAACACGTTCTGCTTTGGCTGGCCCCGTCTCCCTGGGCTCATTGGTCATGGATATTTCTGCAGCACGGCCCAATAGGGCCATAAACAACATGCAAAAAACACCTGCGGCGAGGCTCAAACGTTGGGGAATTCTGCGCCTGCGCACCTGAGCTTCGACCTTGATCGACTTGACCACGGCAATCATGGCAACACCCAAAGCGAACGGGCCACCGGCATGGGAACCTTGCCAGACAACCTCAATAAAGAAATTGTTTCAGGTGTATCCTCAGCATCCTTTGGCCTTTTGGGTATCACCTTGGCGGAAGTGGTTTGCAGCGTCGCTAAGGTTTGCAACCCAAGATATTGAGATGCCAAACGCTCAAGCCTTGCCGGGGTATTGAGGTAAGCCCATTCAGCCCTCTGAACCTCAATACGCTCACGCTCCTGCACCATGAGGCGCTCAAAATGTGCCGATTTTTGGTTTAAACTACTCACCTCATTTTTCACCTGATAGGTGATCAAAGCAGCAAGGGCAGCAACGACTGCCAGAACACCATTCACCCAGTTCATGCCGCGATCCTCCAGCGACCACGCAAGGCATCCATCTCAGAAGTGGCGGCAACCACTGGCGGATGTTGCGTGCGGGTCCCCATGCGCAGAACGGCTGAGCGCGCACGCATGTTCATGGCAACTTCTTCATCATCGGCCTTGATGGCCTTGGAAAATTTTTCAAAAGAACCGGGAATGACCGACGGGGCGGGTTGATATCGGGAAGCTTGTCCAGCCTCACCAGCCGATGCCTTGAAAAAGGTCTTCACCATCCTGTCTTCAAGGGAATGAAAGGCGACAACGCAAAGCTGCCCCCCAGACACAAGAACATGCTGGGACCTCACCAAAAGCTGCGCCAGCTCATCAAATTCCCTATTCACCGCAATGCGTAGGGCCTGAAATGTTCTTGTCGCGCCGTGATGACCAGGACGCGAACGCACCACCTGTTCCACCAAGCCTGCAAGTTCAGCTGTGCGGGAAAAAGCCTGCTCTTGGCGCCTGGCAACAATGGCTGAAGCAATGCGCCGAGATGCCCGCTCTTCGCCGAATTGAAAGATCAAATTGGCAAGGTCCCCCTCATCCAATTGATTAACCAAATCAGCGGCACTTAATCCTTGGGCACCCATGCGCATGTCCAACGGCCCGTCACGCATGAATGAGAAACCTCGGTCCGCCTGATCTAACTGCATGGAGGACACACCAAGATCGGCAGCCAAAACATCAACATGATCAATGTTGGCCTGGGACAACAGGCCGTCCACCTCAGAAAAACAACCTGCAAAAAAAAGAAATTGGCCTGGGTACTTAGCCGCCAATTTTTCGGCTATTGGCACCACATTTGGGTCTCGATCAAATGCCACAACATGCTTGGCGCCGGCCTGCAAAAAACGGTTGCTATAGCCGCCAGCCCCAAAGGTGGCATCCACCACCACCTTTCCTTGGAGGCCACCAAGCGCCTGCATGATGGGGTTGATGAGCACCGGGATATGGGAAGCGGTGACAATGGTCATTGACCACCACCTTGGCCGCGACCGGACCAGGGAATATTGCCCCTCGAAGCGCGGGCCAATTTCCTTGCCCCGGCACGATAGGAAGCAAATTGGTCCGGGCTCCAAATTTGGAATGTTTGACCAAGCCCCACAAATGCAGCTTCGCCTTCAATGCCCGCAAATTCCATGAACTCGCCAGGCAGCACAATACGCCCGTCACCGTCGATGGGAAGCTCTTTTGCCCCACCCAGAATATGGGCGGCAAACGCATTACGCTCTTCATTGAACGGATCCATTTCATCAAAGGATTCCGCCAGCTGCGCCATGCGTTCAAGCGAGCAACCATCAATGCAGGGGTGATCACCTAGGGATTCATAGCAAACAATGGACTGATGCCCAGCCTCAGACAATTTCGTGCGGAATCCAGCAGGAACAGAAACCCGCCCCTTTTTATCCACCCGATTGGTCACTGTCGAAAGAAACAGCACCATGCCCAAAACCCCTAAAAACAAGAAACCCACTCCGATATGGTATATTATGGATTTTTATGGTTTTCAATGGAGTTCTATGGAAATTACGGCCATAAAATGGACAAATATGCCCAAAGACACCCCATGGGTCTCAAAATCAGCGACGAGAGATGATGATGTCAGGTGGCCTATAAGCCGGGTTCTGTGCGCTAAGCGTGATGGTCATTCATCTAGGACCGCCATTACTGGCGGCCTCATGCAACCTACCCGGACGACGGCATGGAAATATGCCTGGCAAAGCCTGTCGTCCCTACTTGGTCTTGCTCCCGGTGGGGTTTACCATGCCAGAGCCATTACTGGATCTGCGGTGCGCTCTTACCGCACCCTTTCACCCTTACCCCGCATGCGGGGCGGTTTGCTTTCTGTGGCACTTTCCCTAAGGTTTCCCTCGCCGGGCGTTACCCGGCACCGTATTTCCATGGAGCCCGGACTTTCCTCTGCCGGCGAGCCGACAGCGACCATCCAGCCACCTGACCATGTCTTTATCTCAAAAGCTTACTGTTGCAGGCAAGGGTTGCCGCCAAATGCTTTTCAAACAGGTCCTGGGGCACCGAATGGCGGCCCATGAAATGTTGGGCATAAGCCTCCACACATGCAGCAACCTGATGAACATCAAGGTCATAGCCCAAACAGCTTAAGTCTTCGGGCCTGGCACGCAGGTTGTCGTCAATCTTTGTTGGGAGCCTGAAGCCATAGCCCTTGGCAGCCAGCATGGCCCAGGGAAATTGATGGCCAGGGTCAAATTTTCTGCCTGGTGCAAAATCAGAATGACCAACCACCCTATGCAAGGGCATGGACCATCGCCCCATGATGCCAGCCAACAAACCCAGCAATGCTTGTAATTGCACCGAGGCAAAAGCCATGTCTGGAAATGAACCTCCGGGATGATCCAATTCTATCCCGATGGAATGGCTGTTCATGTCTGTGATGCCAGCATAGGAACCAACCCCAGCATGCCAGGCGCGCATATCTTCAGGAACAAGGGAGAATACTTGGCCCCAACGGCTTATGAGGTAGTGAGCGCTCACTTGGGAATCGGGATCACATAGCCGTTCCAAGGCAAGATGTGCGGTGGCCATGTCGGTGTAATGCAAAAGAACAAATTGAGGGATCGCACCATCGCGACGTTCGCCAAAATTGGGGCTTATATATTGCTGCATGAATTCAAAGCCTCCCGATGGGCTGCGGCGATCAACTTAAACCGCTCGGCATATTTTTGCCGCATGCCTTCAGGCACACCACGGGACATGACAGCATCGGGATGAAACGCGCGGGCAAG
>DKOD01000057.1 GCA_002469865.1 Alphaproteobacteria bacterium UBA7371
AGGCAACAATGTGGGCAGGTCATGTCCATCAATAGGACCAATATAGGTAAAGCCAAGCTGCTCAAACATCGTCCCGCAGCCACCAGGCGGGTTCAGAATAAGGTTTCGGGCATGACGGGAAGAATCCCGAACCTCACCTGGCATGTGGTTCGCCAATTCAGTGGGTTCGGCTGCCATCTTTCCAGAAATACCCGTGAGGTATTGAGAGACTGCGCCCACCGGCGGCGCAATCGACATTTCATTATCATTGAGAATAACAAACAAGCGTTCGGACTGGTTGCCAGCGTTGTTAAGCGCCTCATAGGCAAGCCCAGCACTAAGCGCGCCGTCACCAATAACAGCAATGGCTTCCCCAACGTCACCACCCAAACCACGTGCGGTGGCAAAACCTAATGCAGCACTGATGGATGTTGAGGAATGGGCAGCGCCAAATGGGTCATGAATGGCCTCGCTGCGCTTGGTAAATCCCGATAGGCCACCGCCTTGTCTAAGACTCAACATCTTGGACCTACGTCCGGTAAGAATTTTATGGGGGTAACATTGATGCCCAACATCCCAAATAAGCTTATCATGGGGGGTGTTGAACACAGCATGAATTGCAATGGTCAGCTCCACAACACCCAATGACGAACCCAAATGCCCACCGGTTTGAGACACCACATCGATCACTTCATCGCGCAACTCATCGGCCAACGAGACCAGGGCCGCGTCATCGAGCCAACGAACGTCCTCGGGTCCGTTGATATAATCAAGCAACGGTGTGGATGAAAAATTTGTGGGCACTTCATTCATCTTGCGTTCTCCTGGTCAGAGCAAAAAACAACACCGCAGGGTGGACCCTTAGGCCACCCCGCGGTGCAAATCTTTTAAAAGCCACACGGGGCGTAGGTTTACTTCACCACCAACCTGGCAAGAATATGTTCTGGCTCATCAATTAATAGGGAGCGGTTTATTGGGTCCGGGGTATCCAATCGTTCATCGGGCAACAAATTACCGATTTCTGAAATGGCCCAAAGCAAGAACCAGCCTCCAAAGATGATCACGGCTGCATAGGCCGCACCCCGAAACATAAGATAGCCAATCTCTGCGCCCGTCCGGGCTTTTGTGGAAACTTTCAACAAAGATTCATTCATGACTTTCTCCATCAATCCAACGGTGCATAGCCATGGGCCTGGGCCCAGACATACCAATTATCAACCACCGTGCCGGTCAGCAAAATACCAATGCCACCTGTTAATGTGGTCAAAACCGCAAACCACCAAGCCCAGCGGTGAATTCCTTCCATGGTTGCATTGAAGCCCATGGTCCAGCGCCAGAAAAGCGCAGCTCTTTCACTGGCGGTTCCACGGTCCACAATCTGTTCGATTTCCCGTTCACCACCAAACCTGCTCACCGCCAAAATCGTGGCCCCATGCATGGCAAACAGCAGGACTGAGCCATAGAGGAAGACAATGGAGAGCGCGTGGAATGGGTTGTAGAACAGGTTCCCATAGGTAATGGAAAACAGGTTGGTCCAATCAAGATGTGGGAAAATACCGTAGGGTACAGCCTCCGACCAGCTTCCCATGAGAATCGGCCTGATGAGACCAAGCACCAGGAACAGCCAGATAGCTGAAGCAAATGCCCATGACACATGCTTACCCATGCCTAATTGTGAGGCGAGACGGTAGCTTCTTATCCACCAACATAACACAGAAATTAACAATAAGAAGGAAGCAATCAGATACCAACCCCCCTCATTGAGCGGAGGAATACTTAGGCCATATTCTGGCGCAGGTGGCTCCAGGGCGAGCCAGAAAAGATCGCGCAGAAACACAGCCGGGTTATAGTCAACCTGTGCCCAAAAGCTCATGCCGACAATGAAAAACCAGGCAAAGCCAGTGGCAAGGCTCACGACCCCAAAGGACCCTAAATAGAGAGGTCCAAGCTGTGCGTTGCCAATCCAGCCAAGCAATTTGGAAAACCCAGTGCCCTTGGTACGACCCTCAGCGATATTAGCTTCAGTATCCACCCCCATTTCTGGGGGGCCTTGAACTTGAACCTGGGTGAAGATGTTTTGATATTGGGCCATCGTTACCGTCCTCCTTAAAGGTCTACCCAGAAGGGCAATTCGGCATACCAGTCCCACCAAACAATCCATGCATCGAACCAGATGGTCCCGGAAATGACGATGCAGATGGCGGACCAGATGCCAGCGTTAAGCGCGAGAAACAAACCCACCCTGTGGATACCAAGAGGGCCTACAGAATAGCCGATGAAGTCACGGAAATATGTGTCCTCATGCTCAGGCGAGCGCACCTCTTTTCCCTTCTCTGGGTTCACCGCCGACAAGACCAAGGAGCCGTGCAAGGCAAGGGCCAAGGTGGTGGTGAAAAAGAAGGTTATGGCGATCATATGGGCGGGGTTGTAATGAAAATTGCCATAGGCATAGCCAACATTGTTTACCCAATCGAGGTGGCTAAAGATGCCATAAGGGAACCCATGGCCCCAGGCGCCCATGAGGACGGGCCGGATAACCACGAGGGTCACATAGGCAAGAATGGCAGCGCCGAATGCCACCGGCACATGATAGCCAATACCAAGCTTTCTGCAGATTTCAACCTCACGGAGGGCCCAACTTGAAAATGCCCCGATGGCGCAAATGGTGATGATCTGCCAAAGCCCACCTTCGGCAAGTGGCGCTGGGCTCAACCCGTACTCAAGTGGGGGTGGCTCAATGGAAATCAACCATGGATTCCATGTTGGGCCTAATGAGGCCCCATAAAAAATCAAAATGGTGCCGAGCAGCGCGAAGAAGATCGTTGTGATCCCGAAGAAGCCCACATAAAATGGCCCCACCCAGAAATCAAACAAATCGCCGCCGACCAGCGTACCACCGCGAACGCGGTATTTTCTTTCAAAACTCAGCTGCGCCATCTTACTTCTCCAGTTTGCCGCATCAACGCCGTCATCTCATTATGAGTTGTAGTTTGTTTGGTTTGGTCGCGGGCGACATGGGCCGCCCGCGACACTTGATTTGCAAGGCAGCTCAGTTGCCGCCAAAAGCGAGCGTGAACCAATTGGTCTTGTCGTTGCTGAGCAGAACCAGGTGGATCATTGCTGCGAGGGTGAAAAGAAAGACTCCCTGCACAACGAAAACGCTGCGGGGATCAAAGATCTTCCAGATCTTATAGAACTGAGACATCTCTTGCCCTCCTTACCAAGCGAACCAAGGCAGTTTGATGTACGTCAGAATATGAGCAACCACTGCGATTACGGTAAAGATCCATAATCCGCTCATATAAACTGAGTGCAGCTCCTGCGCTTGCTCGTCAGTCAAACCTGTTAAAGACAGGTCAGAACGATCAGCCATGTTTTTCCTCCGAAAAATACGAACTGATGCCGCGCAACCCCCACGGCCGGGTTTGCGGGGGACCTCCCCCCACATCTGCCCACCAGCGAACTGATGAACATTCCGATGACATGGACAACGTGCCGGTGTTACTTTCCCGCACCATCACCCATGCAAAAACTTAAACCTCAAAAATCATGGGCGTGACGGATGCAGCCTGTTCCCAGGCCCGCGAAACTGGTTCACGCGTGATGGATGAGCGCCCTGTTGCTGCTTCAAAAACCCAAGCCAAAAAGGCAAAGGGAAGAAACAGCATAAAAATAAGGGCAAAATAGACGCCAAACTCCATCCGAGCCGGGCGGGCACAACGTTTTTTCTCGTACTTTGCAGGCATGTTGATGGTGGTCATCACTTTGATACTCCTGTTTGGTGGTCGTGGATTTTTTCAAGAATGTCGGCCTCCACACGGTCGCAGCCATTGGCCAAGGCGACACGTTCTGCTTCATCCCGAAGATTTTTGGCGGCAGAAATTCTCGTAAGCACGGAATGTTCGGCAACAATTTGGTCGAGCTTGGCCTGGGCCTCAGGGTCCCAGGGCAAGTCCCTGCGCAATGGGGTGAGGCTGCCTTGGGCGTCATCCATTTTGCTTGCCAGTGGCAGCACATGGAAGAGTGCATCAAACAGCCCATTGCATATGTCCTGCAGCACATGGGCGGCACCGGCATAGCCCATGAATGGGGTGCCTGTGGTTCGTCTGATGGCGGCACCGGGGAACGATGCGGGAATGAATGAAGGTTGTGGTCCGTGACCAGCAGCCATCTCACTCAAATACATTTTCTCATTGATCGAACCCATTAAGATCAGAGGCTTATGCTTGCGAATGAGCTGGCGCACTTCTGCATTATCCGTCTTGCGACCACGGCAGCGGGCCACGGAAAAAGCAACCGGAAACCCCAAATCTTCTTCCAGATAAAGCTTGAGGCCCCGGGCATAGGTTTCAGACGCAACAATGCCGCATTCGACCGTGGCAAAGAAATCCTGGGTCACTGAGCGCCATAGGTCCCAAACCGGCTTCAAGGTGGTGTTTTTTTCCTTTTGGATGAATGGCTGTGGGTCCAGGTCAAGCAGACGCCCGAGCTCTTCCAAAAACGCCGTCGTGGAATGCATGCCAATGGGCGCTTGGAGGTAGGGCTTACCAAGAAGTTCCGCTAGGCCACGGCCAAATTCCCGATACATGACGATATTCACATCGGCATTCACAAGATCGCGCATTTCGGCCAAATGGGAGCCAAGCGGCATCACCATATTAACCTCAGCACCAACACCCTCAACCAGGCGACGGATTTCCGCCAAATCAGACGGCATGTTAAAGGTGCCATACATGGGGCCAAGGATGTTTACCCGGGGCTTGGCACCCTCTGGTCGCTTTTTCTCGGGCGGCATGCGGTCCTTGGTCATGCCGAATTCCGTAAACAGCCAAGTCATGGCCCGGTCGGCAGACTCCCACTGATCCTCATCAATGGTACGCGGCAAAAACCTTTGGATATTTGTTCCCTGGGGGGTAACACCACCGCCAATCATCTCTGCAATGGATCCTGTCACCACAACAGCCGGCAGGGCCGGGTCAATGCTTTCCCAGGCACGCTTCATGGCATCTTCGGTGCCCGCACCCATTTCATCTTCGCTAAGTCCTGTCACCACAATGGGCAATTCATGGGGTGGCAGGCCATCGGTGTAATGCAACACAGAAGTCACCGGCAGGTTTTCGCAGCCAACCGGCCCATCGATCACCACCTGCAAACCTTTTGCCGCACAGAAGGCGTAAACCGCCCCCCAATAACCACCGGCCCTATCATGATCGAGCACCAGCATCAGATCATCTCCCCCGCTTTGTCAGCCTTGGCCTTATTGGCCAATTTCTTGGCATGGCGGGCACGAAATTCGGGGCGAAGATTGGGCATGCCCTCCCAGATACCGGCATTATCACCCTGCCCGACACCTTCGAAAAACGCCCCCATCCTGCCCATGCGCTCGCTGTTACCCATGGCACGGTTGATAAGGTCTGCCAGGCCTTGAATGCCTGCAGGGCCCATGAGGGGACGTGCGGAAATCAGGTTGGTGAAATAAAGGGCTGGAATATTTTTTTCTTTGGCCTTCTGAACAATTGGTGTGGTCCCAATGGCCAAATCTGGGGCAAAGGCTTCCATGGCAGCAAGGTCGTCCTCCAGGGAAGCACGGAAACGAACCTCAACATTTCGGGCCTTCAACCAAGCCTCATCAGCACGATTCCAAGGTGTTCTTGGCGCCGCAGTGCCCACATAGGGAATATCTGCCCCAGCCTCGATAAGCAGGCGCGCCACAATTAATTCAGAACCCTCATAGCCAGATAAGGTGATCCGGCCCTTGATTGGATGATCATCCAAGGTTTTTTTGATAGCAGGCAACCAGATATTTTGGGCCTGGGCAATTTGATCTGCGCCAATATTATAGGCGTCCCCAATGGCCTGAAGCCAGTCACGGGTTCCGTCGACACCAACCGGTGCGGAGCCAACAACCTTTCGCCCTGCGCCTTGAAACTCCCTGGTGGTGGCCGTGTAAAAAGGATGCAAGGCGGCTGCAACACCGCAATCAAGCGCCGCATAAAGCTCTCGCCATTCCCGGCATGGCACCACTGGCCCAGCAGCAAGACCCATTGGCGCAAGCATGGAGCCAATCATCACAGGATCAGCAGGGAACATTTCCCCAATTAAAGCCACCGTTGGACGGTCTTTGCTGCCACCTTCTGGGCGGGGCACAGGCCCTGCTTCGATTTCTTCGCGCGCATAGGCAAGCATGGCACCAGCCAACACATCCTTAGCTTCGGCATGGGTAGGCACACCAAAGCCAGGCACATCAATACCCACAATCCGCACGCCATTTATCTGCTTGGGCAAGAGCCGCAATGGCACACCAGATGCCGTGGGCACACAAAGATTGGTGACGATGATGGCATCCAGGGTCGATGGATCTGCCTGGTCATGGACTGCATCTTTAATATCTTCAAAGAGCTTCCCTGTGACCAATGTCTCAGAATTGAAGGGCACATAGCCCACCGAACGGCGTGCCCCATAAAAATGACTGACAAAGGTCAGGCCATACACGCAGCAAGCAGAACCAGAAAGGATGGTGGCAACACGCTTCATGCGCAGCCCCACACGCAAAGAACCAAAGGCAGGGCACATGCTTTGAGGCTGGTCATGGGGGCCCTTGGGGTAATCTTTTTCAAACTGCGCAAGCAATTGGGCATTTTCATTCTTGGCTTGCGCAGCTGCTTGGGACTTAATTCCAGCACAATTGCCAGGCTGGGACGCCATCTCCTGACCCATATCAAGCCGCTGCGGTTCGGATCCGGTAAGGACGTCCGTCATGCCCGCGGCATCATATGTACGTTCCTCGGTCATGCCTGGTCATACACCACTTCAAGAGACTTCTTTTCGACGGCATTCTTGCCGCGCATGTCTTCGTCCGTCGCGGGGTCGAGAATGACATTGCCACCGGTTTCTTCCGCATCAAACAGGTTCAACAATCCGTCCTGGGTAAGGGCCTCAGGATGAACGGGTTGCGCGTCTGCGACCTGGGTGGCCAATCCTGCAAAAAGCGAGCCCCATTGCGATTCATCGGTGCCGACAATTTGATAATTTGCAGATTTTTTGCGCAAATCATCATCGGCAGGAATGGAGGCGAGAACGGGAATATCGACACTCTTGGCGAAGGCAGCAGCCTCACCAGAGCCATCATCTTTGTTGATCACAAGTCCTGCAACACCAACATTCCCACCGAGTTTCCGGAAATATTCCACCGCGGAACATACGTTATTGGCCACATATAGTGATTGCAGATCATTGGACGCCACTAAGATCACCTTCTGGGCCATGTCCCTCGCGATCGGCAAACCAAAACCCCCGCAGACCACATCACCCAAGAAGTCCAAAAGGACATAGTCAAAATCCCAATCATGGAACCCTAGTTTTTCAAGCAGCTCGAAACCGTGAATAATGCCACGACCACCACAACCACGGCCAACTTCAGGACCACCAAGCTCCATGGCGAAGACGCCATTACGCTTGAAACAAACATCGCCAATTTTGACCTCTTCGCCGGCCAATTTCTTTTTTGAAGATGTCTCAATGATGGTTGGGCATGCTTTGCCCCCAAACAACAGGCTTGTGGTGTCTGATTTGGGGTCACATCCAATCAGAAGAACGCGCTTCCCTTGCTCAGCCATCATATGGCTTAAATTTGCCAAGGTAAAAGATTTGCCAATGCCCCCCTTGCCATAAATGGCAATAATTTGGGTTTTGCTCTTGGCTGGCTCCGTGGAAACCACATGATCAGCATCTGCCGCCTCTTCACGAAGCGCTTGGTGCATGTCTTCAAGAATATTTGTATCGGTCATTAGGCTTGACCCTCCCAATTGAAAATCATCTTCAGACAAGAAGCATCGCCAAAAGCCATGGGGTAGGCTTGCGCAGCGTCTGCCACCATATGCTCGTGGGTGATCAACCCATCGAGAAGATCACTACCTGCATTAATGAGCATGCGGATGGCATCGAGATCTTGCGGGCCCCATTCAGCTGCCACACGTATGCGGGCCTCGCGCATGAAAGCTGGTGCAAATGCGAAAGATGGCCGATCGGTGTAAAATCCTGCGAGCACCAATTCGCCATTCTTGTTCAAACGCCGAATGAGGTCATCAATAAGACTGGCATTACCAGAGGCATCATAGATGGCATCATATTTGCCCTCTTGATCTTCATCGGGATGGCAAACCTGGTAGCCATGCGCGCCGGATTGGCGAAGTGGGTTGATCTCCCAAACGGTCGGTGGCTTGCCGCCGGCCATGATGGTGAGACGGGCAAGCAAACGACCCAAGACCCCGTGACCAACAATAAGATCAGGCAGGTGGGTGCCACCGGATGCCATGGCATGCCGTGCCGTCGCCGCCAAAGCCAGAAGCGCAGCCCGGGGTCCTAGTGCTGGGTCAAGTTTGGTGACCCTGCTTGATGCACTTACCAAAGTACGCGCTGATGCACCAAACAAACCATATGCACCATCAAAACAATTGGCGCCGGGAACAAAAACAAAATCGCCAGATTTGAAACCGGATCCGGGATCAGCCTCGAGAACTTCTCCACATGCCTCATATCCAGGAACCAGCGGAAAACCCATGCCAGGAAATGGCGGCATGCTGCCTTCCCAAAAAAGCTTTTCTGTGCCTGTAGAAATACCAGAATAGTCCACACGAACAACAAGATCGCCCTTAACAGGCCTATTGATAGGAACCCGGTCTAAGGCCAGCTTGCCTGGCTCTTTCAACAATATTGCCGTGCTTTCCAACACCAACACCCCCTGTTGAATGCGCTTGGTCCGCTTGGATTTTTCCAAGCCCAACGCACCCGCTGTAATGTGTCAGTTTATTATTACAGTTTAATTTGTCAATCATAATTGACATTCATGTTTAGGAAACTTTTTCCGTGACCATCACGCTGGTCACAAAAGGCCGGCGGGACCTCAATAATTTAGGCTCTGCGAAACCTGCCTTTATCAACATTGTTGCTATGGCGCTTGGTTTGCGCGCCTGACCCGTCTTCATGGCCCGGCAATACAAGGCAAAATAGATATCCCCTGCGCGCTCGGGTTTATCTTCACCACGCATTGGTTCAGACACCACCAACTGTCCGCCAGAAGGAAGCGCTGCATGGATCTTGGTCAATAATGAACCCACGGTGTCATCATCATGGTCATAAAGAACGCGAATAAGCGTGATGACATCAAAACCCTTGGGCAAAGAATCATCCTTGAAGGAGCCTGGGAAGCCATCCACTTGCCCACCAGCCAATAGGCCAGATAATGGCGCGCGTGCAGAAGAAATGACAGCAGGCAGGTCAAAAACACCCAGCTTTTCACAGGCAGCTTTTGAATGGGCCAACGCATTAAGAAACACGCCATGACCACCCCCAACGTCAAGAATGGATTTGCCAGCAGCAGGTCGCCAAGCAGCAATTGTGTCGGCTGCAACCAAGGCTTGTGTGTCTGCCATCAAGCGAGAATACCGACCGGCAACCTCATCATCCCGGGCCGCTTCAGCAGAAAATACATAAGGCCAGAACTGGGATAATTCCGTTTCCTTTTGGTGCCGGAGCATGGCCAAGGGATCCGAAAGATCCCGGTAATGGATGATGTTGTGGCGGATGATTTCTTGAACGCCCGGGACACCTGAAACCGCCACGCCTAAGCGGGCCAAAACATATTCGTCATGCTTTTTGCTCAAAAGACCAAGCGCCACACCGCCATCCAACAGGAGGGCCATGTCATCTATTTCAAGATCACAATAAGCAGCCAATTCTGCAGCCGAGCAAGCGCGACCGAGAAGCAACCGAAACACGTCCAGTTCAGCTAGGGCAAAGAGCAGCTGGGTATGACAATAGCCGGCAAGCAGATCGAAAATTTTCTCCCCATCCCGGCGCACCAAGCGTCTTGTGGGGAAAAAAGATGCTGCCCAGGACTGGAAAGCTGGCTTAGCCACCAATTGTTGCCACCAAG